>NZ_JBEXSH010000507.1:0-6547 GCF_040613555.1 Streptomyces sp. NPDC006265 | reverse complement strand
ACCCAGCCGAGGGTGCGGCCTGTGGGCGCCGACTCGGGCTGGTCGCCGAGGAGTTCGGCGTACGGCCGGAAGCCCTGGACCGCGCCTACGGCGTACCGGTGGGTGGCCGGGAGGCCGGCCTCGTCGGCGGCGTGGCGGGCCGCGTCGGCGAAGCGCTGGTGGGCGAGGAGCACCTTGGCGCCGGAGTCGGAGACGATCCAGGCGATCTCCGGCCCGACCAGATGGTGGTTGACGGGGACGAGGTAGAACCCGGCCTGGCTGGCGGCGAGATACGCGGTGAGGAACTCGACGCCGTTGGGCAGGACCACCGCGAAGGTGTCGCCGCGTTCAAGACCGGCCGCGCGCAGTCCGTGCACGAGCCGGTTCGCGGCGGCGTGCAGGCGTCCTGCGGTCCACTCCTCGCCGTCGGGTGCGACGAGCACCTTCCGGTCGGGGTGCTGTGCGGCCTGGGCCCAGAAGCCCACGGGGGGTGTGCTCACGACTGTCCGCTCCTTCCGGCGATGCGGTTGACGCGGTCCACGGCCTGCTCGAAGCCGCGGGTGAGGTCGTCGAAGACGGCCTGGACGCTGCGTTCGCTGTTCATCCGGCCGACGATCTGGCCGACCGGGGTGCCGAGCAACGGGTCGACCTCGTACTTCTGGATACGCGACACGGCCTCGGCGACCAGCAGCCCCTGCAGTGGCATGGGCAGGGTGCCGGGCCCGGCCGGGTCGTCCCAGGCGTCGGTCCACTCGGTGCGCAACTGGCGTGCCGGTTTGCCGGTCAGGGCGCGGGAGCGGACGGTGTCGCCGGAGCCGGCCGCGAGGAGTTTGCGGGTCAGGGCGGGCGAGTGGAGGTCGGCTTCCGTGGTGGTCAGCCACAGGGAGCCGAGCCACACGCCTTGAGCGCCGAGGGTGAGCGCGGCGGCCACCTGCTGTCCGCTGCCGATGCCGCCGGCGGCCAGGACGGGCATCGGGGCGACGGCGTCGACGACTTCGGGGGTGAGCACCATCGAGGCGATCTCGCCCGTGTGGCCGCCCGCCTCGTAGCCCTGCGCCACGACGATGTCGATCCCGGCGTCCCGGTGCTTGCGGGCGTGCCGGGCGCTGCCCGCGAGTGCGGCGACGAGGACGTCCTGGTCGTGGGCGCGGGCGATGACGTCGGCGGGCGGGGAGCCGAGGGCGTTGGCGAGGAGCCGGATCGGGTAGTCGAAGGCGACGTCGAGCTGGCTGCGGGCGACCTGCTCCATCCAGCCGGTGATGCGCCAGCCGGCCGCCTCGCCCTCCGCGAGCTCGGGCACGCCGTGCTGGGCGAGGGTGTCCCGGACGAACTGCCGGTGCCCCTCGGGGATCATCGCCTCGACGTCGGCTTCCGTCACGCCCTCGACCTTCTTCGCCGGCATCACGACGTCCAGGCCGTAGGGCCGGCCGTCGACGTGTGCCTCGATCCAGTCGAGGTCGCGTTTGAGCTCGTCGGGGGCGGTGTAGCGGACCGCGCCGAGCACGCCGAAGCCGCCGGCCCGGCTGATGGCCGCGGCGACGGCGGGGAACGGCGTGAAGCCGAAGACGGCGTGCTCGATTCCCAGGGTCTGGCTCAGCTCCGTCTGCATGGGCGCAGGATGCCGGAGTCCTCCGGAGGACGGAAGGGGTTTCCTGATGCTCCGTCAGATTCAGGACGCGGTTGGTTCGTGCGTGCGGTCTATGTGCGCAGGCGGGCGGCGGACATACTTCATGGGACATGCGAGACGGCAGAGGCGAAGGGGTACGCGGTGACCGACAGACCGGCGAGCGGCGAACCGACCCGGCGTCAACTGGGCAGAGCGGGCCTGGCCCTGGGCGGTGCGCTCGCCCTCGCCCCGTGGCCCGCCGGGCCGGCCGGAGCGGCCCCGGCGGCGACCGGCCACCGCCCCACCCTGCGGCACGGCTCCGCCGCACGCGCCGGACTGCTCTCCTCCCACCTGCGCCGACTGGTCACCGACGCGGAGGCGTTCCTCGGCCCCTCCCCCGAGCATCCCTGGTACGCGGGCGCCGTCCTGCTCGCCGGACGCGGCGGCACGGTCGCCCTGCACCGGCCCATCGGCATGGCGGTGCGCTACCGGGCCTACGACGAGAAGACCGACACCGGCGTCGAGTTCCCGCCCGGCGAGCAGATCCCGATGGCCGAGGACACCGTCTTCGACCTGGCGTCGGTGTCGAAGCTGTTCACCTCGATCCTCGCCGTGCAGCAGATCGAGCGGGGCGCGCTGGAGCTGGAGGCGAAGGTCGCCTCGTATCTGCCGGACTTCGCACGCGCGGGCAAGCAGGACATCACGATCCGTCAGCTTCTCACCCACACCTCGGGGTTCCGGGCCTGGATCCCGCTGTACAGCGCGCCCACCCATGAGGAGAAGCTCCAGCTCATCTGGAACGAGGCGCCGGTCAGCGCGCCCGGCACGGCGTACCTGTACTCGGACCTGAACCTCATCTCGCTCCAGCTCGTGCTGGAGCGGATCACGGGCCGCGCCCTGGACATCCTGCTCCGCGACGAGATCACCGCACCGCTCGGGCTGCGCCGCACCCGCTACAACCCGCCCGCCTCCTGGCGGCCGAAGATCGCGGCCACGGAGGACGCGCGCGCCCCGTGGTCCGGCCTGGACCGCGGCCTGGTGTGGGGCGAGGTGCACGACGAGAACGCCTTCGGCCTGGGGGGCGTCGCGGGCCACGCGGGTGTGTTCTCCGACGCCTGGGACCTGGCGGTCCTCGGCCGTACGCTGCTCAACGGCGGTGTCTACGGGCGGTCCAGGATCCTGACGCCGGAGTCGGTGGAGCTGATGTTCACCGACTTCAACACCGCCTTCCCCAAAGACGAGCACGGCCTCGGCTTCGAGCTCTACCAGCACTGGTACATGGGGGCGATGGCCACGCCGCGCACCGCCGGGCACACCGGTTTCACGGGCACCTCGCTGGTGCTCGACCCGACGACGGACTCGTTCCTGGTCGTCCTCGGCAACTCGGTCCATCCGGTGCGGAGTTGGCGGTCCGGGTCGGCGCCCAGGGTGGCCGCGGCGAACACCATGGCTCGGGCCGTGCCGGTACGGCCGGCGTGGGGGCGCACGGCCTGGTTCTCCGGGATGGCGGTCTCCACGACGGCGACCCTCTCGCTCCCCGCGCTCGACACATCGGCCGGCCGGGCGCGGCTGCGCTGTGCGCTGTGGTGGGACACCGAACCCACGGCCGACCTCCTGGTCCTGGAGGTCACGACCGACGGCGGCACGACCTGGCAGCCGGTGCCCTTCACGACGTCCCGCCGCGGCCAGGACCCCGAGCAGCACCCGTCGGGCTCGGTCACCGGCTGGTCCGGCCGCGTCTGGCACCAGCTCACCGCCGGCCTCCCGGCCGCGCGGGAGCTCGCACTGCGCTGGCGCTACGCGACGGACCGGCGGTACGTCGGACGCGGCTGCTACGTGGGCGGACTGCGTGTCCAGGCGGCCGGGGGCGTCCTGTTCGACGAGGCGCGCCCGGCGGACGCGGCGCGCCTGAAGGCGGTGGGGTGGACGCGAGAGGCCGACTGAGGAGGAACGTATCGAGGCGGCCATCCGATGACAGGGTCACTCGGGGGTGCTCTCCAGCACCGCCATCGCCGCGTTGTGCCCCGGCACCCCGCTGACCCCGCCCCCGCGCACCGCGCCCGCCCCGCACAGCAGCACGTTCGCGTGCCCGGTCTCCACGCCCCAGCGTCCGGTGCTCTCCTGGGCGTGGGGCCAGCTCAGCTCACGGTGGAAGATGTTGCCGCCGGGCAGGCCGAGGTCCCGCTCCAGGTCGAGCGGGGTCCTGGCCTCGATGCAGGGGTGTCCGTCGGCGTCGGTGGCCAGGCAGTCGGCGAGGGGTTCGGCCAGGTGGGCGTCGAGCTGGGCGAGGGCCGACTTCAGCAGGTCCTCGCGCACGGCGTCGTTGTCCCGCTCGAACAGCCGGGCCGGAGTGTGCAGACCGAAGAGGGTGAGCGTCTGGTAGCCCTCCTCGGCCAGGCCGGGGCCGAGGATGGTCGGGTCGGTGAGCGAGTGGCAGTAGATCTCGGAGGGCGGCGTGGTCGGCAGGTGGCCGGCGGCGGCCTGGGCGTGGGCGGCGGCCAGTTGCTCGTAGCCCTCGGCGATGTGGAAGGTGCCGGCGAAGGCCTCGCGCGGGTCGACGGAGCTGTCGCGCAGCCGCGGCAGCCGCTTGAGCAGCATGTTGACCTTGAGCTGTGCGCCCTCGGCGGGTGCCGGGGCACGGTCGCCGGTCAGCTCCGCCAGGGCCTGGGGTGAGGCGTTCACCAGGACGTGCCGGGCGGCCACGGTGCCTTCGCCGTCGGCCGTGCGATAGGTGACCTCGGCGGTTCGGCCGTCCGTGGCGATGCGCAGCGCCTCGTGGCCCGTGGCGAGGACGGCACCCGCCGCGCGGGCCGTGCCGGCGAGGGCGTCGGTGAGGGCTCCCATGCCGCCGACGGGCACGTCCCAGTCGCCGGTGCCGCCGCCGATCACGTGGTAGAGGAAGCAGCGGTTCTGCTTCAGGGTGGGGTCGTGCGCGTCGGCGAAGGTGCCGATCAGAGCGTCGGTGAGGACGACGCCGCGCACCAGGTCGTCCTCGAAGCGCTCCTCCACGGCGACGCCGATCGGTTCCTCGAACAGCACCCGCCAGGCTTCCTCGTCGTCGAGGCGGCGGCGCAGCCCCTCGCGGGTGGGCAGCGGCTCCGTGAGGGTCGGGAAGATCCGCTGGGCGACGCGGCCGGTCATGCCGTAGAACTCCTGCCAGGCCCGGAACTCGCGGTCGGAGCCGGTGAGCCGGGCGAACGCCTCCCGGGTGCGCCGTTCGCCGCCGCCGACGAGGAGTCCGGTGGGCCGGCCGTCGCGCTCGGCGGGTGTGTAGGAGGAGACGGTGCGGGTGCGCACCCGGAAGTCCAGGTCGAGGTCCCGGACGATCTTCTTGGGCAGCAGACTGACCAGGTACGAGTATCGGGACAGCCGCGCGTCGACCCCGGCGAAGGGCCGGGTGGACACCGCCGCGCCGCCCGTGTGGTCCAGCCGCTCCAGGACGAGCACGGAGCGGCCTGCCCGGGCCAGATAGGCGGCGGCGACCAGGCCGTTGTGGCCGCCGCCCACGATGACGGCGTCGTAGGTCCGGTGTGCGCGGGGTCCCTCGGGTGCGGTCATGGTTCTTGGTAACACGGGGTGATCCGGGTCGGCCAGACGGCACCTGCCCGCTCGGTCGGGGGTCAGCGCCCCGCCGCGGCCCGCTGCTCTCGCAGGGCCGCGACTCTTCGGTACAGGGCCACGGCCTCGGCGCCGCGGCCGAGCTGTTCCAGGCAGTGGGCCTCGTCGTTGCGGCTGGCGAGGGTGTCGGGGTGGTCGGCGCCGAGGACGCCTTCGCGGGCGGCGGCCACGCGCCGGTACTCGGTGAGCGCGTCGGCCCAGCGGCCCAGCCAGCCGAGACCGACGGCGACCTCGCGGCGGCTGACGAGGGTGTCCGGGTGCTCGGGGCCGAGGACCCGCTCGCGGAGGGCGGCCACCTCACGGGATTCGGCGAGGGCCTCCTCCCAGCGACCGAGCCGCCCGAGGTTGACGCAGCGGCCGTGGCGGGCGCGCAGGGTCTCGGGGTGGGTGGGGCCCTGGCTGCGGGTGCGGTCCCCGGCCAGGACGCGGTAGAGGTCCAGGGCCTCCGCGCTGCGGCCGAGGCGGCCCAGGCTGATGCCGATCTCGTGCCGGGCGGCGAGGGTGTCGGGGTGGTCGGGGCCGAGGGCGCGACCGCGGGCCTCGGCGACCTCGCGGTAGGTCTCCAGGGCTTCCGTCCACCGGCCCAACTGACCAAGGGCATAGGCGACTTCGTAGCGGGTGACCAGCGTGTCGGGGTGGTCCGGGCCGAGCACCCGGGCGCGGGCCCGGGCCACCTCGCGGGCCATGCGGTACGAGTCCTCCAGGCGGCCTAGGCGGCTGAGGTTGAAGGCGAGGTTGTGGCGGCAGCGCAGGGTGTCGGGGTGGTCGGGGCCCATGAGGTGCTCGCGGGCGGTGAGCACCGAGGTGTAGACGCGGTGGGCGTCGAAGGCGCGGCCCAGCTGGCCGAGCACGTAGGCCATCTCCTGGCGGGCCGCCAGGGTGTCCGGGTGATCGGCGCCGAGCGTGCGGATCCTGGCCTCCGTGACGTGCTTGTAGGCGCGCAGGGCGTCCGCGGCGCGGCCGGTGCGGCTGAGGGTGAAGGCGACCTCGTAGCGGCTGGAGAGGGTGTCGGGGTGGTCGGGGCCGAGGAGGTGCTCGCGTTCGGCGGCGACCCCACGGTGCACCTCGCCCGCCTCCGTCCAGCGGCCGAGCCGGCCGAGGCTCAGGCCCGCGTTGTGCCGGCCGGCCAGGGCCGTAAGGACCTCCGTGGGCGGGGCGGGCCGCTCCGCGGGGACGGGTTCCGCGACGACCGGACCGGTGGCGGGCCGTGCGATCCACTCGCCGGACAGTCCGGCTGCCGGGTCCGGGGGCTCCCGCCTCCAGGGCCATCATGGCCTGGACATCGGCCGAATCCGGCTTCAGCGGAACCTTGGCCTCGCGCACCAGGTCGACGGAGAGGGTCAG
>NZ_JBEXSH010000506.1:0-6550 GCF_040613555.1 Streptomyces sp. NPDC006265 | reverse complement strand
TGAGGGGAAGCGCGTGCAGGGACGCCGGTACCAGCCGGTGGCGCAGCACCAGGATGGCCTTCAGCAGGCCGGCCATGCCCGAGGCGGGTTCGAGGTGGCCGACGTTCGACTTCACCGAGCCGATCGGCAGCGGGCCGCGGCGGCGGCGCCGGCCCAGCGCCCGGCCGATGGCCTCGGCCTCCGCGGGGTCGCCGACCTGTGTGCCGGTGCCGTGGGCCTCGACGTACACCAGGTCGTCCGCGTCGATGCCGGCCTCGGCGTAGACCGTGTGCAGCAGCGCCTCCTGGACCTCGGCACTGGGCACGATCATGCCGGTGCTGCGGCCGTCGGTGTTGTTGCCGGTGGCGGCCAGTACGGCGTGGACGCGGTCGCCGTCCGCCACCGCGTCCGCGAGGCGCTTGAGGACGACCACCCCGCCGCCCTCGGCACGGACGAAGCCGTCGGCGTCCGCGGAGAACGCCGCGCAGCGTCCGCGCCGGGACAGCATGTTCGCGTAGGAGAATCCGGCGAAGGAGTAGGGGTTGGACAGCACGTTGACACCGCCGACGAGGGCGACGCGGCCGGTGCCCTCGCGCAGGGTGCGGCAGGCCCGGTCCAGGGCGACCAGGGCGGAGGAGCAGGCCGTGTCGACGGCCATGCTCGGGCCGCGCAGGTCGAAGGCGTACGAGATCCGGTTCGCCGTGATGGACAGGGTGGCGCCCGGCATGGTGTGCGGGCTGGTGTGGTTCTGCATCATCGAAAGGTTCACGCCGTAGCCGGGGTCGGAGACGCCCACGTACACGCAGGTGTCCGACCCGGCCAGTGACTCGGTGGGGATGGCGGCGTCGTCGAGTGCCTCGGCGGTCATCTCCAGGAGCAGTCGCTGCTGCGGGTCGATGTGCCGGGCCTCCGCGGGCGACATGCCGAAGTAGGCGGCGTCGAAGGAAGCCACGTCGTCGAGGAAACCGCCGGCGGCGGTGTAGCTGCGGCCGGGCCGCACGGTGCCCGGGTCGACGGTGCGGTCCCGGGGCAGCCGGTCGGCGGGCATCTCGCCGACCACGTCCCGCCCGTCACGCAGCACGGACCACAGTCCGTCCAGGTCCGTGACGCCACCGGGAAGGCGACAGCCGACACCCACCACCGCCACGGCCCGTTCGAGCTGGTGCATCGTCAAGTCCCCCGTCTCCACACGCCGGTTGCGGGTCACATGGTGCTGCTCGGACGGGATCGAGGAACGAAGAATCCACTGCGGATCACTCGTTGGGGTGGAGATCACCGCACAAACGGCATTCCGGTCCATCGGCGTACATCGCGTCGTTACGGTGACGCGGTGCCCGAAGCCCTCCGTGCGCGCATCGCCGCCGTTTCCGCTCATCTTCCGTCCCGCTACCGGACCTTGGAGGAGATCCGCGTGAAGATCACCGAGACCGGTGGCTACGCACCACCGCCCGGTCTGCTGGAGGATCTCACCGGAGTCCGGGGAGTCCATGTGCACGAGGACGGCGAGAACGCCTCCGACCTCGCCGTGAAGGCCGCCCGCTCGGCGCTCGACAAGGCGGACCTGAAGATCGACGACATCGGCCTGCTGTTGTTCGCCTCGACCTCGCAGGACCTGGTCGAACCCGCCACGGCCCACATCGTGGCCACCAAACTGGGCGCCTCCTGCCCGGTGTTCGACGTCAAGAACGCCTGCAACAGCTTCCTCAACGCCATGGAGGTGGCCGCGTCGTTCATCGAGACCGGCCGCTACCGCACGGTCCTCATCGCCTGCGGTGAACCCTCCACCCTGGCCACCCGCTGGCACACCCCCACCCGGGAGGATCTGCTCAGGGCCCTGCCCGGCTACACCGCCTCCGACGCGGGCGCCGCGATGGTGCTCACCGCCGGCCCCGCGGGCGACGGCGACCCCGGCATCCTGTCCCTGCGGTTCGTCAGCAACTCCCCGGCCTGGCAAGCGTGCACGGTGGCCGGCGGTGGAAGCATGCACCACCTCTCCGTCCACGAGGACCACACCACCCTGCGGCTGAACGGGGACCTGCGGCAGAGCGCGCTCGACGTGCTCCCCCGGATCCTGGACGCGGCCGGGGAGGAACTCGAAGCGGCGCGTTGCGGCGCCTTCGCCTTCATCGCCTTCCACCAGATCGCCATGCCCCAGTACCGCGAGGTGATCGACGCGTTCTCCCTCCCCGAGGACCGGTGTATGCCCGCGGTGGCCGAGCACGGGAACTGCGCGGCGGCGTCCCTGCCCCTGCAACTGGCCAAGGCCCGGGAGACCGACCGCATCGAGAGCGGGGACCTGGTCGGGATGATCGGCCTGGCCAGCGGTTTCAGCTTCGGCCTGGCCCTCGTCCGGTGGTGACCGCACGAGCCGGCCACGCCCCGGTACCGGATGCCGCCGCCCGGGCACGGCTGCTGCCGGGCTATCCGGCGCCCCGGCACTGGCGGCGGGTGCCGGTCACCGGACAGCACTACCTCGACCTCGGCTCCGGCCCGCCGGTGCTGTTCCTGCACGGCAACCCGTCGTGGAGCTACGTCTGGCGCGCGCTGCTGCGCCGGCTCTCCCCGCACGCCCGCTGCGTGGCACCGGACCTGCCCGGTTTCGGGCTGTCCCGGCATCTACGGCCGGCGGACGGCGTCCCCGACCCCTACGAGGCCCAACTGGAAAGCCTGGACGGTCTCCACCGCCACCTGGTGCGGGACGCGGGCCTGCCGGAGCGGGGCTGGACGTTCGTCCTGCATGACTGGGGCGGCCCGCTCGGCATCGCCTGGGCGCTGCGGAACCCGGGGGTCGTGGCCCGGCTGGTCGTCTGCAACACCCTGGCCTTCCCCTTCCCGGACGGCTTCCGGCTGCCGTTCTACCTGCGCTGGATCCGTGACCACCGGCCGGTCGCGGAATTCGTCCACGCCACCAACGCGTTCGCCCGCGTCGCCGTCCACGCCGGGGTGCACCGCCCGCTGCCGCCGACCGAGCGCCGGGCTTTCCTGCGCCCCTACGCCCGCAGGCGGGAACGCAGGGCCGTCACGGACACCGTGCGCGCGATCCCTCGCGGCCCGGCGGACCCCGTCTGGCGACTGCTCGACCCTCCCGGTGCCGGACCGGGCCTGACGGAGCTGCCGCTGCTCATCGGCTGGGGCATGCGCGATCCCGTGTTCCAACCGGTCCTGCTGAAGGAGTGGGCGCGCCGCCACCCGCACGCCGTCATCCACCGTTTCCCCGATGCCGGGCACTTCGTGATGGAAGACGCCGCGGCCGAACTGAGCGACATCATCCGCGACTTCCTCCAGGGGGCACCGTGACCGTTCCCGGCATCGCCGCACGCCTGGCCGAACGGCCCGATGCCGTCGCCCTCGTCGAATGCCGCAAGGGAGCCTCCCGCACGACCCGTCGCGGCGAGCTGGTGGGGCGCTGTCACCGCCTCGCGCGGGCCCTGCGCGAGGCGGGGGTCCGGTCCGGCCACAAGGCCGTCGTGATGACCCGCGACGCCCACGACCTCACGGCCGTCTCCTACGCCCTCGGCCTCCTCGGCGCCGTCCCCGTCCTGATCGAACCGCGCGCCGAGGTGGGCCGCTGCCTGGAGGACGTCGCTCCGGACGTCTTCGTCGGGGAACCGCTGGCCCACCTCGGGCGCCGGGCCCTGGGGTGGGGCCGCCCTCACGTCCGGATCCCCCTGGTCACCGGATCCGCCCTCCTCCCCGGGGCGCGGCGGCTGGTCACCCGGACGCCGGACGCCGACGGCCCGCTTCCGCAGACGCCGGAGCCCGACGGCGACGAAACGGCCCTCATCGCCTTCACGTCCGGGTCCACGGGACGGCCCAAGGGGGCGGAGTACCGCCACACGACGCTGGCCGGCCAGCTCGAGGCGCTGACGACTGTGATGGATCCCCGGCCCGACGACGTACTCCTCGCCGGGTTCCTGCCCGTCGCACTGCTCGGCCCGCTGCTGGGGGTGACGACCCTCGCCCCGGCCGTCAACCACCTGGCCCCGGCCCGCACCTCGCCGGAGGAACTCGTCGGGCCGGTCCTGGAACACCGGGCGAGCATCCTGCTGGCGTCTCCCGCCGTCCTCACCCTGATCGCCCGCCACTGTGCCCGCCACCGCATCACGCTTCCCTCGGTACGGCAGGTCCTGTCCTTCGGCGCCCCGCTGCGCGTCCGCCTCGCCGAAGCCCTGCGCGAGGCCGTGCCGGACGACGCCGAGATCCTCAGCGTGTACGGCGCCACGGAGTGCCTGCCCGTCTCCTCGATCGACGACCACGACCTGCGTGCCACCCGCGATCGGCCACCCGCCGGGCAGGCCGGCACCTGTCTGGGCCGACCCCTGCCCGGCCTCCGCGCCCGGATCCTGGACACCGACGCCACGGGGCTCGGTGAGATCGCCGTCTCAGGTCCCACCGTCAGCCCCGCCTACCACGCGCGTCCCGACGCCGACGCCGTCACCAAGAGCGACACCGACCACGGCGTGCTGCACCGCACCGGGGACCTGGGTCGGCTCGACGACGAGGGCCGGCTGTGGTTCCTCGGCCGCAAGGCCCACCTGGTCACCGGCCCCGGCTTCACGCTGACCACCGAGGACATCGAGGCGGCCGCGGACACCGCACCCGGCATCCGGCGCACCGCCCTGGTCGGGGTCGGCACGGCCGTCTGCCAACTGCCCGTCCTGTGCGTCGAACCCCTGCCCGCCACCTCCAGCGGCGCTGCCCTGGCAGCCGTGCGCGCGGCCCTGAAGGACCATCCGGAGGGCCACCGCGTCGGCGCCCTGCTGATCCGCCCCCGCTTCCCCACCGACCCCCGGCACAACTCCAAGATCGACCGTATGCGCCTGGCCGGCTGGGCCGCCCGGCACCTGCGCGGGAGGGGCCGATGAAGGTACTGGTCACCGGCGGGAGCGGCTTCCTCGGCAGGGAGATCTGCCGTCAACTGCGGGCACGCGGCGACGTCGTCTCCTCCCTGTGCCGCCGCCCGAGCACCGCGCTGGAGGAACTCGACGTCCAGCAGCACGTGGGCGACCTTGCCGACCCGGCGGCGGTCTCGCGCGCCGTCGCCGGGTGCGACGCCGTCGTCCACAACGCCGCCCTGGCCGGCGTCAGCGGGCCGCCGCGGCCCTACTGGGCCACCAACGTCGTCGGCACCCGCCATGTGATCCAGCAGTGCCGCGCCCACGGCGTCCGCACGCTCCTCCACACCTCGACGGCCAGCGTCGCCTTCCGGCCCGGCGGCCTGGAAGGGGTCGACGAGAGCCTCCCCCACGCCCCTTGCCACCTGGCCGCCTACCCCGCCACCAAGGCCCGCGCCGAGGCCCTGGTGCTGGCCGCACACGGTCCGGAGCTGGCCACCGTCTCGCTGCGCCCGCACATCATCTGGGGGCCGGGCGACCCCCACTTCGTCCCCGCCCTCGCGCGTGCCGTGCGGGTCGGCCGGCTGCTGATGCCGGGGGACGGCTCCAACCTCGTCGACACCACCCATGTCCGTACCGCCGCCCACGCCCATCTGCTCGCCCTGGACCGGCTGCGGCAGTCACCACAGCAGGCGGGCGGTCGCGCCTACTTCGTCGGCCAGGACGATCCGCGTCCGCTGCGCGAGATCACCCGGTACTTTCTGCGGGCCGCCGGCCTCGACGCCCGCTGGTGTGCCCTGCCGCCCCGGCTCGCGACCGCCGCAGCCGGTGCCGGTGAAGCGCTCCTGCGCGCGGCCCGGAGCACCCGCACCCACGCCCTGAGCCGCTTCCTCGTCGCGGAACTGCTCCATCCGCACTACTTCGACCTCACCGCCGCCCGTCGCGACCTCGGCTTCGAGCCACCGATCGGATTCGACGCCGGTATCGCCGAGCTCACCCGGTCCGCCCCGCCCGCCCCCAACGACAGCAAGGAAACGCCGTGCCGGACACCTACACCTCCGTCCGTTCCATCCTGACCAGCGCCTTCCGCGTCCCGGAGGACGAGATCCGGCCCGAGGTGACGCTGGGGCAACTGGACCTGGACTCCCTGGCCCTGACGGAGCTGGTGCTCATCGTGCACGAGCGCCTCGGAGTGAGGATCGGCAACGAACACGTCTCCCGCGATGCGGCCCTCGCCCAGGTCGTCGACCATATCGAGACGCTGCGCGCGGAGAACGCGCAGAGCACGGAGAGGGCGGCCCGGTCGTGACCGAGCCGGTCGCCGTCACGGGTGTCGGCCTGCTCACCCCCGCCGGGGAGGACTCCGACGCCACCTGGGGCACGGTCTGCCGCGGTGTGGGCGGCGCGGCCGCCTCCGATCCGGTGCTGGCCGGTCTGCCCGTGGACTTCTCCTGCCGTGTCCCCCTCTCCCGCGACGCCCTGGACCGGCGCGTCGGACGCGACGCCTGGCGCATGTCACGGAACGCCGCCCCGGCGCCCGAGTTCGACATCGATTGCGTCACCGAGGAGCCGCGCCGGCAGGACGTCCGCGTCGCCGTCAGCCACTCCTTCGGCTTCGGCGGTCACAACGTCGTCCTTGCCCTGGCCAGATCCTCCTGCCGAGCATGGTCAGTGACGGGTCCTGGGCGCCGGCCTGGCTGGTGGCCTGGTCACTGCGGTACTGGCGGGTGTCCAGG
>NZ_JBEXSH010000505.1:0-6552 GCF_040613555.1 Streptomyces sp. NPDC006265 | reverse complement strand
CTGGCCCGCGCGGCGGGAGCCCAGGTGATCGGCACAGGACGTGCCGACGACCGTGACACTGCACTGGGTCTGGGCGCCCACGCCTTCGTCGACCTCCAGGCCGAGAAGCTGGAGGACATCGGCGATGTCGACGTGGTGTTCGACGTGATCGGCGGCGAAATCCTCGAACGTTCCACCGCTCTGGTCCGCCCCGGTGGCACCCTGGTCAGCATCGCCGAGCCCGTCACCGTCCACCCCCGCGACGGACGTGCTGTCTTCTTCGTCGTCGAACCCGATCGCGTCCGCCTGAGCGACCTCGCCCAACGATTGCGGGACGATCGCCTCAAGCCGATCATCGGTGACGTGCGGCCGCTCACCGAAGCGGTCGCCGCGTTCACACCGGACAAGCGGACTCACGGCAAGACGATCATCCGCGTCGCCGAGGACTGAGCCGGCGGGCCGCCGAGCCGCATCAGCTCGGCGGCCACCCGGCACGGGATGCCGTGTCCCTGCCAGTCAGTCCCACGGCATCCCGTGTCGTACAGTCCGATGTGGCGGTCGCCCACCGTCCGCAACGGATCTCACGAACCCGGCGGTGCCGCCGGTACGGCCGAAGGATCTGAACCAGTTGCCTGGAATCAGGCCGCGATGAGCTCCTGCTCGCGGGCCGGCGTTTTGACCTTGGGCTTCTTGTTCGGCAGCGACAGCCGGAAGACCTTGTGCCATGCGGAGAACACCTGCTTGGGCAGCGGCCCGGTGACGTACGCCAGCTCGTACTTCTCGAACAACGCGCGCACCTTCACCGCGACCTCGGCGTACCGGTTGCTCGGCAGGTCCGGGAACAGGTGGTGCTCGATCTGGTGCGACAGGTTGCCGGTCATGAAGTGCATGGCCTTGCTGCCACTGATGTTCGCCGAGCCCATCATCTGGCGCAGGTACCACTGGCCGCGCGTCTCGCCCTTGATCGACCGGCGCTCGAAGACCTGCACGCCCTCGGGGAAGTGCCCGCACATGATCACCGAGTGGGTCCAGAGGTTGCGGACCAGGTTTGCGGTGAATGTGGCGGCGAGCGTGGGGAGGAACGACGGGCCCGACAGCAGCGGGTGGATCACGTAGTCCTTGAGCACCTGCTTGCGGATCTTTCGGCCCACGGCCCTGGCCCGCGCGCGGAACTCCGGGCTCTTGCGGCGGCGCTTGTGCAGGTTCTTGCCGAGCTCCAGGTCGTACGCTGCGATGCCGTACTCGAAGAAGCAGGCGTTGATGAAGTTCCACAGCGGCTGGCCGAGGTGGAACGGGTGCCACTTCTGGTCCTCGTCGACGCGCATGATGCCGTAGCCGAGGTCGTTGTCCTTGCCGATCACGTTGGTGTACGTGTGGTGCAGCTCGTTGTGCGAGTGCTTCCACTGATCGGCCGGCGAGACGTGATCCCAGTCCCAGGTGGTGGAGTGGATCTTCGGGTCCCGCATCCAGTCCCACTGGCCGTGCAGGACGTTGTGGCCGATCTCCATGTTGTCCATGATCTTGGCCACGGACAGACCGGCGGTGCCGATCAGCCACGCGGGCGGGAAGATCGAGAACAGCAGCACGCCCCTGCTGACCAGCTCGAGCTTGCGCTGCGCCGAGATGACCTTACGGATGTAGGCGGCGTCCTTCTCGCCGCGGCCGGCGATCACCTCGTCGCGGATCGCGTCCAGCTCGCGGCCGAGCTCCTCGATCTGCTCCGCGGTCAGGTGGGCGGTGGGGTCGATGGCGGTCAAGGTGCTCCTACCGTTCGATGTCGCAGGGGCCCGCCGCGGCGGACACGCAGGTCTGGATGAGGACGCCCGGCTCGGCCTCGGTGATCTCGCCGGTGCGCAGGTCGCGGACGGCACCCGCCTTGAGCGGCGTGACACAGCCGAAGCAGATGCCCATGCGGCACCCGGAGGGCATGAGCACGCCGGCCTCCTCGCCGACGTCCAGCAACGGCGTGGCACCGTCCGCGCCGACGGTCTTACCGGTGGTGCTGAACGTGACCTCGCCGCCGTCACCGGCGACGACGATGCTCGGGCGGAAGCGTTCGGTGTGCAGGCGCTCTGGTAAACCGGTAGTCACCAGCTGCCGCGGGGCCGTTCGGCACCGAGCTGGACCTCCCGCCGGCACTCGGGACAGTCCGGCAGGCCCTTCACCCGGCGCGGCCTATCGGCCTTCGCCCAGCTGAACCCGCACAGCGCCGTGTTCGAGTAGTGCTGGACCTGGTCGTCCTCGCTGGCGTGCGAGCCGTGGCCCGGCACGTTCCAGGTGAACGTCGCCTCCCCGTCGTACGGTGCGCCCTCGGGCCAGTCGTAGACCGGCTCGGTTGTGGTGCAGCGCATCCGCAGATCAGGCCCGGTCCAGCGCTTGCCGTACCGGATCTGTGAGCTGGCATCGACCGCGTCGGCGAGGCGCTCGAAGGACAGGTCGTAGTCGTGCATGTGATCCCACGAGCCCGGCTTCTGCTCGCGCATCAGCGAGCGGAACATCAACAGCAGCCGCGCCAGGTCGTGCTGACCGACCCGGACAGTCTTCGTCTCCGGGTCGTAGCCGTACGTCGGGTCGTGGACGGGCTTCTTCGGCATCGGTCCTCGTTCGCGTTCCTATTGGCGATCAGCGCCCCGCCACAGGGACTACAGCGCGGCCGGGTGCTTCAACGACCCGGGCTCGCCGAAGCCACGCTGACCTCCGCCATCCGTGCGCCGGCCGAACCCGCCGTGGGCTTCACGTCTCAGGCTGGCGGCGTCGCTCCAGGCAGCTCCCCCGAGAAGGCCCACCACTGCTCGATGCTCCACACGGCGACGCTGGAGCGGTCGGTGGACATCCGCAGCCACACCTCCTCGCCGCCGGGCATGAGCGCGACCTCCAGGTGCGCCTCGTCCCACGTGCCCACCGGGTACATCCACTCGATGCCGTCGGGCCACGTCCGCATCGCCACCGTGCGCACACTCAGCGCCGCAGCGAAGGCGTCCAGCGCCGCCTTGGGTATCCGCACCTCCGCCGGCTCCCGCTCGATCCCCGCCACCTGGCCCCCTTCGCGTCGTACGGGCGGGGCCCGCGCCCGCCGTCGCGGATCAGCGTGACAGACCCGCGCCCCGCACGGTGTCACGCTGTGAGGCTGGCAGGCTCACAGCCCGTTTCCCCAGGCAGACGAGGTGAACTGTGAGGCTGTGAGGGTGTGAGGCGGGGATCGCGCCGGTGCTTCCGCACGCCCTGGTGCCGCCCGCCAGCGCGGAGGACGATGGAGTCGTGGGCGAGCAGTACGAGGACCAGGAGCACGGCGCCGAACCGGCGCGGCCGCCGCTCACCGCGGCCCGCGCCCGGGAGATGACGGCCGGGCTACACGAGGCGATGGAGGACGTCCGGCGCTCCGTGGCGGTGCTCGCCGCCCGGGTCCGTGACGCGCACGCCGCCCGCGTCTGGGTGCCGCTCGGGCACAGCAGCTGGGAGGCGTACTGCGACGCGGAGTTCGGCATCAGCCGCGCGCAGGCGTACCGGCTCCTGGACGTCGCCCGCGCCCTAGCCGCGATCCACGGTGCCGTCGACGCCGGCACCGAGACGTCTCGCACGCGAGACACCGGCCCTGGCGCGGCCGCGCTCGACTACGGCCTGTCCCAGCGCGCCCTGATCGCTGTCTCCGGCCGTACGGACGTCGTCGCGGAGCTGATCACCCGCCGACTCGCCGCGCTCGCCCACAGCGGCCTCCAGGCCCTCGATGAGCCGACGGTGCGCGCGGTGGTCCGCCAGGCCGTCCGTGACGTCCGCATCGCCCCGCCTCCACCACCCGTCGATCCGTCGGCGGATCCCGTAGTCGCCGCGGGGCGCCAGCTCACCACCAACCTCTTCTCCAGCGCGCACGCGATCGGCGAGCTGATGCTCGAAGTCGCGCCGGCCTACCTGTCCGACACCGAGGCGGCGACCGGCGTCATGGCGCTGCTGTGCGAGCAGATCGGCGAGCCCCTCGAACACGGCCTCGCCGCCCGCCGCTACGCGATGTCCGGGGACCCCCGCGCCCTTCACGGCACCGTCCTCTGACCGCCACCGCTCACCTGACACCCGACTCCTGCTGTGAGCCACACACCCCGTTTCCCCGGGTGAACAGGGTGCGCTGTGAGGCTGTCAGGTGTGAGGCGAAGGCCTTCGGCAGGGACCTGGCGCTGCTCCTGGTGGTGGTCGTCGACGGGAGCAGGGTGGTGTCGTGGATGCAGCGCAGGAATTGCATGGGCCCGCGTAGCACAAGGCTGCTGCACGGGTCGCAGGCCGGCCACGGTGGTGCAACAGGCGACGCTGGTTTTGTTCTGCTGCTCCAGAACGATCCGGTTTACCTGGTGCTACCGACGCTGCTCCGTTCCGGCCGGGAACGACGACGGCGCCCTCCCGGGGAACGGGGGGCGCCGTGGTGGTGCGGGACGTGCGGCGGCGGTTCAGCCGGCTAGCCGGAGGGCGGGCCGGGCCTCGGGGGCCGGGGCGTCCTCGCCACCGTCCGGGTCCGGGTCGAAGTCGGTGCCTGTCCGGGCGTCGCGGGCTCGCGGGGGCCGAATGTCGCCCGTGGGGAAGTTCAGCGGCCACACGAACGTGTCGGGGTCCTTGAGGTGGTTGACCATGTGGGAGAGCGACTCGTAGGCAGCCAAGAGCGGGTGGATCAGCACCTCGCCCTTGCGCTGCCGCTCGCTGAGGATGCCCTTGTCCCGCAGCTGGCCGATCGCGCGGGAGACGACCGACTGGGTCAGCCCAAGCCGTTCAGCGATGTCCTGCTGCCGGACACGGACCAGACCACCGGGCTCCTGGCGGGCGGTGAGGACGTCGAACACGTCGCGCGCCGTCGGTGACAGGCAGGCGTTCGGCAGGACCTCGAAGATCTCCGGGTTGTGGAAACCAGGGACGGTGTCGCTCATCGCGTGGCCTCGTTCCTCACAGTCGGGATGACGATCTCGTGCGCGAGCAACGCCTTCTCCAGCGACTTCACCAGCCGCCGCTGCTTCACGCTGCCCCACCGGTAAGCGTAGAGCGGGTGAAGCCGGTACACGCCCCGGCGTTCCTTCCAGGTGAAGTTGTGGCGGCTGAGCTGTCCGATCGCCCTGCTGACCTTCGACTGCGAGACGCCGAACTTCACGGCGAGGCTGCTCTGGGTCATCTCCACCAGCGCCTGGTCGTCGTGGTTGGTCGCCATGTGGTCCAGGACGTCGCGGGACATCGCGGAGAGCTTGAACTTCCAGAGGTTCTCCTGGATCACCTGGGAGGCGCTCAGGTGCTGGCTGCCGTAGAAGATGTACGGCTTGACCTCGGGGTTCGTGCTGAAGGTGCCGCCCTTTTTGGCGAGCTTCTCGAACCGCTTCAGCAGATTCTGCGCGGACTCCATGCCGTTGACGGCATCGGCCGGCGGGGGCGCAGGGGCCAGCCGAGACGCCTTCACCGGCGCCTCCGCGCTGCGCCTCAAGGGCTGGGCCACGGGCCTCTCCTTCATGATCGTTGGTGGCGCATAACATAGCAGATCTGCGATGTTATGCAGAAGATCCATGCACGCGGCGGGCGTGTCTCTGGACAGGAACGATCTAGTCACCTACGTGCATACATCTCGCCGCCCACGACCACGATCTATGCACCCTGGGTGAATGCATCTTCCGCGTTTCCGCAGGTCAGAGCGTCGCGCCTATCTGATCTTGTAGAGGTGCGCCCAGGGGTCCCACGCCGCGCCCTCCGACCGCTCCATGCAGCGGCGAGGCGGCGGCTGGACGGGGAGACCGCGGATCCATCCGCCGACGGTCCGCCAGCTGCTGCGCGTCGGCTCCCGGCCGGGGCTGAGGCGGCTTCGCGTGCGGCTCCGTGGGGCCGGTGCGGACCGTAGGCGGCAGCAGCGGCTCTGAGTCTCGGGTTGTACCGGCCGTGACGCTCAAAAGCACGGAAGCGTGGCCGCTGCCGGTGGTGGGTTCCGCCGCCCGGCCTGGCGGCCGATCGGCTCAGGTACCTCCGCACGTTGAATTCCAGCGTTCCCATATCGGGCTTCCGTTCTGTGGCTGAGCTATTCGAGGGCCGCGCAGTTTTGAATTCCACCGGGAGTTATTCGGCCGGGGTTGGGGTGGTGTAGCCAGGACCCAAACGCTACACAGCGCACGAGCGTGATGCATCACCCTCGCCGCGCGTTCGCCCTCTCGAGTGACGCATCGACGGATCCAGCCCCATGGTTGCGGGTTGACGTGTATGCTGGCGGGGTATTCGTGAACGTGAGTGGCCGGTTTCGAGGGCGAGGGAGGGGTTCGGGTGGAGCGCAGCGGAACCCGTCATTGCGCTGGGGCCGGCACCCCGTCAGGCCGATGGTCCGTCACATCCGTTGCGGGGGTGGTGGCTGGGATTCCCAAGCCCTACACAGGCGCGCGCGTGATGCACCTCCCTCGTAGCCAGCCCGGGTGATCGCGCTTGCGCGGTCGCCTCCAATTCGCGCTTGCGCGAATTGCATTCCGTTCGGAATTCCGTTTACGGAATTCCATTCCAGCGCTTGCGCTGGAATTCGAATTGCGCTTGCGCAATTCGCGCTCTATGCCCCGGCTTGCCGGGGCATATCCCGCT
>NZ_JBEXSH010000504.1:0-6560 GCF_040613555.1 Streptomyces sp. NPDC006265 | reverse complement strand
CGATCGTCCGGCCCGTGTACCGGTCGTGGAGAACGCCGGACAGGACGGTGCAGCCGTCCCCGGCCCGTACGACGTCGTCCAGGTCGCGGGCCAGGACCTCCTGACGCGTCGGACAGGAATTCCCCGACATCTCAACCGTGCCCGCATCGCTCCATGCCGGTCCGAAGGCGTCACGGCTGTAGCCAGCGACGGGGATCTGCGCCCGGACCGTCAGGTCGTTCAGCTGGGCCAGCGCCGTTCCGCCGCCGACCGCGGCTGGTGCGGCTTGGGCGGTGGAGCCGGGAGCGGTGAGCGGGCCGCAGGCGGAGGCGGCGAGCGCGCCGGCGAGGACGAGGCCGGCGGCCAGGAGGCGAGGGGCCATGTAAGGGAGTCCTGTTCGGGTCCGCAGGCCGGAGAGCCCGTCGGCCACGCCGTCGCCGATGTTGCGTCCGGCCTGTTGTCCGGCGTCGGCGGCGTCGTCGCCCATGCGCTGCCCGGACTGTTGCAGGGTGCGCTCGGCGCGGCGCAGGTCGGGCTGCATGCTGCTGTCGTCGATGCTGAGAAGGGCGGCCAACTCGCCCACCATGAGAGCCATCGTGGCCGCCCCCTACAGCCGGTTCGCCGCGATACGCGGGCGGCCCGGATCGGTCAGATACTGGTCCCAGTCGACGCCGATCGAGTCGAGGGCGGGCTTACGGCGGGCCGCAGACAGCTCCTCGAAGGCGCGCGGGTCGGTGCGGTACAGGGCCGCGTCCTGCTCGATCTGGCGGGCCGCGGCTTCCTTCTTGGCGGCCTGCTGCGCCTGGTGGTCGGCGGTGGCCGGCGCCTTCCGCACGCGGTCCATCAGCTGGGCCTCGTCGAGGGCGGGCAGCACTTGGCCGTCGACCCACAGGCGCCGCGTCTTGTCGACCTGATCGTTGCCCTCGTACGCCCCGGTGATCGGCGCCCAGGCGAGGCCCTGCGGACGCTGGCCCGGCTCGATCGCGGGACAGGCTCGAAGGACACGGATCGCGCGGGCCCGGGCGTCGTTGCGGGCCCGTACGGTCTCGCGCAGCTTGTGCATCGCCTCGGCTGCGGCCTGCTCCGCCTGGTCCACGTCGGACTGCGGAACAGAGTCGAGGATGCGGCGGGCCTCCAGCTGCGCGACCGTGCGGGCCTGCGTGGCTTCGGCGTCGCGGAGGGCGGCGGCTTTCTTCTCGGCCTGCTTGCGCTGGAGTCCGGCCCACCAGCGGTGTTTGCGGGCGGTCTCGATCTGGTCGGGGGTGACGTCGGTGTCGCCGTCGATGACCTGCTGTTCGAGCTGCGCCAGTTCGGCGTCTGCCTGCTCGATCTCGGAGTCCGCAGCGGCAAGGATCGCCTCGGGCGTCTCGGCGGTCATGCCGCGTCACCGCCAAGCAGGTCGTCGAGGTCGGGCACGTCGGCGCCGGCAGTGTGCTGCGCCTGGAACACCTTGCGGTGCGCGCCGATTGCGACGGCGTCCCGCTTGCTCTGCTGCTTGCGCTCCTGCTTGCGGAGGTCGGCGGCACGGGTCTTGAGGGTGCTGATCTGCTCGCGCAGGTCGTGGGAGGCGTAGCGGCCGGCCTCGCGGTCGGCTGTGTCGGCCTGCTGCGTGAGTGCGGCGGCCCGTTCGAGGGCTTCAGTCGCTGTCTGTGGCTCGTTCTCGTGGTGCTGGTCCTGGCTCCCCATCGGTGCCCTCCGTGCGTCCGTAGCGGTACGCGTCGAGGTCTTGGGGGCGGACGGCCCACACGCCGCCGACGCGGTGGGCTCGGAGGTGTCCGGTGCGGGCGAGCCGCCGCACGTACTCGGCAGTGCAGCCGAGGACGGCGGCGGCTTCCCTTGCGCTCAACACGCGTTCTGCGAACCCGTGATCCACTCTGGCGGGTGCGGGCGTTGAGGTTCCGGGGACGGAACTGCGGCCCTGTGCGGCCTCGTGCAGGACGTGCAGGGCGCGTTGGGCCGCTGGTGCCGGGCGTCCGCCGCTGGTGCGGTACGCGGCCACGAGGTGGCGGGCGAGGAGGTCTTCGAGGACGGGCACGGCGACCAGCGGCAGCAGCAGCGACACCGCGTCGTCGTCAGCCGTCGCCACGGCCGGCCACCCGTTCCACCAGCGCCGTGTCCAGCTTCACCAGCAGCATGGCGGCCCGGGTCGATCCGCCGCGTACGGCCTGGCGGAGCTTGCGGCGGCTGGGTTCCTCCATGGTGGTGCGTTCGGCCTGCGAGGCGAGGGCGTCCAGTGTGGCCGTGGCGTCCTCAACGATGGCGGCGACGACCGGCAGCAGGTCTTTGTTCGTGCGGAGGGCTTCGCGGTGGAGTCGGGCGACGGCGCGGCGGAAGCGGCGGTTGGCTGTGTCGAGTTCGGTCCGGCCGGGATAGGGGGTTTTGCGGATGGCGGGGTCGTGGGTGGTCAAGGGGTGCTCCTCGTACATGTACGTGCGTGTGATGCGCGGAGGTGCTGTAACCGGATGCGCCGGGGGTCAGCGGCGGAAGGTGTCGGGGACGATGCCGGCGCGCTGGTTCTCGATGCGGTGCCAGGTGGGGCAGGTGTCGTCGTGGTGGATGCCGATTGCCCAGATGCCGGGTTGGTCTTGGCGGATGTGTTGTTCGGCGTTGCAGTCGGGGCAGCCGCCGGGGATGACGGCGCCGTCGAGGTGGGGCGGGAAGGGGTCGGTCATGGGGGGCCTCCGGTTTCTCGCACTTTTCGCACGGTGTCCCGGGGGTGTGGATAGGTCCCAGCACCCCCAGGGACACCGCCAGCCTGCAGTCAAAGAATTACGGTAAGTAGTAATTGGTTGAAAAATGGCCTTCTATAGAGGGCCGTGCATCAATCCCCGAAACCTCGGGGGCCGTGCGGAAAATGCGGAAACTCATCGCGGCGGCTCCAGCACCCTCGGGTGAACCACGAACCGAGGTGCCGGTGGACGGCCACGGCGACCGGTCCGCTCGGGCACCGGAAGCCAGCGGATCCAGCCGTGACGCTCCAGTACCTCGAGGGCCTGCCGTACCGAGTCGGTGTCCTCGAACCAGCTCTGTCCGTGGACACCCCGCTTGACATCCTCGGCGGTCAACGCCCCTTCGGGGTGCCGCTTGCGGAGCCAGTCCAGGACGGCCCGGGCGGGCCCCAAGCGGGACTGCTTCTCGGCGGACATGAGGTCGACCACCAGGCGGGCGTGGGCGAGCAGGTACGGCACCAGCGCGACCGCGTTTGCCATCGTCTCGCCGGACACCGTCATGCAGTCCGGGGCGTCGAAGAGCGACATCACGGCCGCGATGCGGAGGATCTGGCCGGGGAGCTTCTTCGACCAGCCTTCAACGGCGGTGAGGTCGCCGGGCACCAGGTGCCGGCGCTCCCACTCCTCCCAGAACGCTTTGAAGACGGCCCGCGCGTCTGTGTCGAGGTCCATCTCCCGGACCTCGGTGTCGTCCCAGACAGTGACGATCATCCGGGCCAGTCCGTCGGCGTACCGGCGCCGCACCTCGGCGGGTACCGGGTCGGTGTCGTAGGACCGTTGCCCCACCAGGGAGCGCGGCACGGCGAAGATGAACCGGCCAGTGAAGCCGCGGGACTCGAACACCTCGGCGGTGTCGCCGAGGCCGGCCAGCATGCCCGGCTGGACGGCGAGCGCGAGCGTGAGGTTCGGGCGGGTCAGGAAGAGCGGCGGTCCGTTCTTCCGGTTCACGGTGTGCGGCTCGTGGGACCACGCCTTCAGCACGATCTCCAGGTTGGGCTGGTTCGAGTAGCGGCCACCGATGTTGCCGAGGAACCCGCCCTCGGCGGAGATCACCGCGAGCCGTTCACCCTGCTCTGCCATCACCGTGGCAGCAGCCTCGGGGGTGGTGTCGTCGGCGAGCATCTGCGTGGGCACCTTCGGCTCGCCGAGTTCGTCCATCTCGGCCCGCGCGGCGTCCAGGTCCTGGCGGGCCTTCTGCCGGGCCGCGGCGCCCGACGCCTTGATGACCTTCTGCTCAGCGGCGGCCACGACTGCTTCGGCGATGCGCCGTTCCTGCTGGTCTCGGGCGACCGCGTACCGGTCCGCGGCCTTGCGTCGCTGCTCCTCCTCGGCGATCGGGGCGACCATGGCCGACCGGGACGGCGACTTCTTCTCGCCGGGGGCAGCCACGGTCATGCAGTACAGGTTCACCGGCTCGGACCAATCCGGCTTGGGGCTCACGGTGCGCCGGCCGCCGACGGCCGCCGAGGCGGCGGCCATGCCGAACCAGGCCGGAAGGTCCACGGGCACCTGCAAGGAGTCGGCCACGGCCTGGGCCATCTCGCCGATGCCTCCGAGAAGCTTCACGTCCAGCACCGGCGGGGGCGGCGGCTCCAGCCGTGTCGGCTCGTCCCAGTCGGCGGCGTCCTGTCGGTCGACTGCTTCGCGGATTGCGGCACGAGCCGCCTCGGGATCGTCGGCGAATTGCTCCAGGGCGTGCCGGATCTCGATGTCCGTCCGCTGCCGAGCCACGAGGTCGCGCAGCTGCTCGGCGTGCCAGCGGGCATCAGCGACAGCGTGCGCCCCGACCTGGCTGAACATGGCCGGGCCGCCGACGGCCTTCACAAGGTCGGCGTCCATGCCGAGCGCCACATAGTCGACGGGCACCCCCTTGGGGATGCGGTCGGCGAGGGCGTCCCAGAGTGCTCTGGTGCGGGGGTGCCGGATCGTGCCCGGCTCGATGATCGCGGCGAGCGCCGGGAACTGCTCGCGGTGCAACATGGCGGTGCCGACCACGACCAGTTCGAGGCCCTCGCGCGGTGTTTCTGGCTGGATCAACGGTGCTCGGCCTCCGACTGCTGCTCGCGGGCGGCGACTTCGGCGTCGGCCTGCGAGAGCACGTAGAGCGTGAGTCGGCGCGCGGCGGCGCGCACGAGGTTGGGGGAAGGCTGGTCGTGCAGGAGGGCGCGGACCGCCTCGCGGAAGGCGTCCCAGTCCTCGCGGGGGCGCCCCGCCACCGTGGTGTCGGTGGCGGGGCTTCCCTGCGTCGTGCGGCTGGTCATCAGCCGCGGGCCTCGTGGTCGGCGAACACCCGGTCCGCCATCGCGTCGACCTGGTCGAGCATCCGGCGCAGCTCCGCAGTCTTCGCGTGGACGGCGGCGGCGTCGGTGAATTCGGCGACGCCGATGCACACCACGGCGCGCGGCTCGTCGTCGGACAGGGCGACCATGCCGGCGTCGAGGACGGTGCTGGTGTTGCGCTCGTCGAGGACGGCGAGGACGTCGTGCGCGTAGTGGTCGGTGTGGCCGGGCTCGGTCACGGTGCAGTCCCGGAAGGTGGGGCAGGGGCCGGCGTGCGGCTCGGCGTGCTCGCGCGGGGCGTCGGTGTCGGCGAGGAGCGGGTGCGTGCGGCCGGTCGGTGCGACGGCGGCGAGCATGCGGGCCCTGGTGTTCTGCATAATGGGTCACATCCGTTCTGTTGAGGGCCCGGTCTGCTGTGGTAGGTGTGCCGGGCCTTCGGCGTGTCTGGACGGGTGGGAGGTCGTCTGGGCCGCGTTGGCGCGCGGTCAGGCGGCCTTCTTGCTGCTCCGGGTGGCGCGCGGCTGGGCGAGCCCGAGCAGGGCCACCAGGCGGCGGCACTGCGCGTCGGTCAGCGGCTTGTCGCGGTAGACGTCGGCGAGGGTGCGCTGAGGGCGGCTCACGCCGACTCCCGAAGCACCCGCAGGACGTCTACGTAGGCGGCGAGAAGACGGCCCCGGGGCGACCGGAAGCCGGTCTCCCAGTGGCCGACGGCCGCCCGGGTGGCGCCCACCGCGTCGGCGATGTCCTGCTGGGACAGCCGCGCGGCTTCGCGCAGTCGACGACGTTCGTCGGGCTGCGGGAGTTCGAGACGAACCCCCAGGCGAGAGCGGATTTTCTCCGCTGGCGTAGCGGGCATGTAGCCACCCTGACAGACCCAACGACAGATTGCAAGAGGGTCAGACGACCCAACGAGATGACCCGGTGAGAGGGGGTGACTGTTGCGCGGTGTCACCACGTTTGCGATGCTCGCCCCGTGACAGCCGCCAAGACACCGCCCCCGCCGCCCGGCCTCCTGCTCCCCGGGACCCAGGTACGGCTCAGCCTCGACATCAGCGAGACCGCTGACCCGGATCACTTCACGTTCCAGGCGCGGCCCGCAGTGAGCGAGACGGAGCGCGTGTGGCGAATCAACGGCGACGTCGTGCGCGCCGAGCACGGGCTGAAGGTGACCCGGATCGAGGTCGACACAGGTCCGGACAGCACCGCTGAGGTGACCGGCACGCTCATGCGACAGATCCCGATCGGGACGATCCTCGACTACGTGCGCGGGCGCGTCTCGGCGACGCTGGCGAGCGACCTCACCGACGCGCCAGCGGCAGCCCTGGCCGTCTCCGCTGGGCGTACAGCCATGACGGACGGCTTCCTGCGAGACGTCGCCCTCTCCTACCTGCGGGAGACCGCACCAGGCAAGCCGCAGGGCGCGACACGGCGTCTCGCGGACGCGTACGGCCGCCCCGAGCAGACCATCCGGACATGGATCGCCCGAGCGCGGAAGGAAGGATGGCTCGGGCCCAGCGCGAAGGGACGCGCCGGCGCCGAGCCGGGCCCGCGCCTCCGAGCCGAGCAGTAGAAC
>NZ_JBEXSH010000503.1:4931-6563 GCF_040613555.1 Streptomyces sp. NPDC006265 | reverse complement strand
GCTCCTTGCCCGTGTTGTTGCCCTCGAAGCGCACACACGTCTTGATCTTCTTCTTGCTGTCGCCGTGGATGCGGATCTTCGACAGCGTCGCCGTGTCGCCGTAGTTGGCGTTGACCCCGACGATGGAGTTCATCGGCGCCGTCACGTCGATGTCGCTGAGCACGATCGTGCGCTTGTACTGCGTCTTGCAGTTGCCGCAGGAGCGGACCAGCTTGCCGGCCTTCTGCACCTGGAAGCCCGATACGTTCAGCGTGCCGGCGCCGTTGAACTGCAGCACCTTGTCGTCGGCGTTCTTCGCGCCGCCGCCGATCACCTTGTACACCGCGGAGGAGGACTTGCCCTTGAAGCTGGCCGCGTCCTCGCCGACGTCCGTCCACCACACGTTCTGCAGCGTGCAACTGCCCTTGCAGTGCACTCCGTCCGCCGCCGGGGTGCCGATGATGACGTTCTTGAGGACCGCGCCGTCGGCCAGCTCGAAGAGCGGGTCCTGATCCTCGTCCTGGCTGCCGTCGCCGAGCGCGCCGGTGCCGTAGAACATCTTCATCCCGCCGTCGCGCACACCGGAGACCGGGATCGTCTTGGACACGGGGGTCTTGCCCTTGTCCGTGGGCCAGGGGGAGGCGGCGCCCGCTGTCGAGAGCATCGACGTGGTGACGATCGCCGCACCCGTGATGCCGAACGCGGACACCGCGGCGATCACGGCCCGCCGCTTGGTGACACCGCGGCGATGGCGGACGCGCTGTTCTGCCGGTGCAGTCATGTACCGATTCCTCAGTTGGGTGGTGGCTCTTGCGCGTTGTGGTGGTCACCGGTGAGGAAAGGGTTGCCGCCTCTCCAGGAATTTTTCACGAGTCACCGTCGTCGACCGCCGCGAAGCCGCCGCCCACCGACAGCTGTCGCGAAGCGGCAGTGGCCGTCACCGAGTAGCCGTCCTTCCCCGCGTCGCGGCCGCCGCGGGCGTGGTCGAACTGTCCGGCGAACACCCACGCGCCGGCCGGTACCGTGCGGCCCTCCTTGAGGGTCCAGGTGTAGACGAGGAAGCCGTCCTGCTCGGCGACCGCGAGGGTGAAGTCGTGCTCGGGCAGCGAGCGCCAGGCGCCCGCGTTCGAGACCCCGCCGGTCTGGGCCACCTTCAACCGCACGGTCAGAGCGGTCAGTTGCCCGCGGGTCCTGAGGGTGATGTTGCTCTGCGCCCAGAAGTCGTTGCTGTGCGGGTCGACCGAGCCGTCCGACCAGAGTGGACCGTCCTCGGTGGCGGCGGGCGGCCGCTCGGTGGCCGGGGCGCTCGGCGTCCTCGACGGCGGCGGGCCGGACTCGCGGCGCTCGGGCGACCGGCTCGGCGTCGGTTCCACCGGAGCCGGGGGCGCGGGGGTCCGGCTCGTCGCCTCCGGCGACGGGGTGGGGGTCGGCGACGTCGCCACCTCCTGCTGCTGCGGGGCGGCCTCGTCCTTCACCGCGGACGCCACCGCGTAACCGCCCACCGCCAGCACGCCGGCGACCGCGGCCGTGGCGCCGGCCACGCGCATCCAGCCGAACGCCGGCGGACGCGTCGCCCGGTGACCGGAACCGGCCGGACCGGCCATGCCGCGCTCGACCCGGGCCAGCATGCGCTCCCGGTCGGGCTGGTGTGCC
>NZ_JBEXSH010000503.1:0-4921 GCF_040613555.1 Streptomyces sp. NPDC006265 | reverse complement strand
GTACGCCGTCGCGAAGTGCGGCAGCGAGCGGGACGACTGCAGGCCGCCGACCATTGTGAAGTGCGACTGGTGGCTCCCGGTCGGGCTGGTGTGCCCCGGCCGCCTCGTGCAGCCGGGAACGCACCTCCTCGTGCACGTCCCGCCGCATGCTCATCGGTCCCTCCCTCCGCCCTCGCCGGTGCGCACGCCCTCCACGGCGGGCGAGCAGCGGGGAGCGCCCAGCGCCACGTGCATCCGCTGCGGCACGCCCTGCGTCCCCAGCAACCGCTGGAGTTCGGCCATTCCCTTGGAGGTCTGGCTCTTCACCGTACCGACCGACACACCCAGCGTCAGCGCGGTGTCCTTCTCGGACAGGTCGAACGCGTGCCGCAGCACCACGCAGGCCCGCTTGCGGAACGGCAGCCTGCGCAGCGCCTCCTGCACGTCGACCACACCCGCGACGTCCGGGTTCTCGGTGTTCTCCTCGCGCTGCGACCAGAACAGGGCGATGCGCCGCCGCTCGCGCACCGCGCTGCGGATGCGGGTGCGGGCCAGGTTGGCGACCACACCGCGCGCGTACGCGGCCGGATGGTCGGCCGCACGCACCCGGTCCCAGCGGTGCCACAGCGCCAGCAACGCGTCCGCCGCCAGGTCGTCGGCGGTGTCCGACTCGCCCGTCAACAGATAGGCGAGGCGGGACAGTTCGGCGTAGTGGCGCTCGAAGAAGGCGTGGAACTCCACGGAGGCGGCGTCGTCGACGACTGTGCCCACGGGCGACCTCTCCTCGCAGCGGCTGCGGGCGCTCCCGGCCGGGACACCCTGTGGCTGTCATGTAGATGACATGTGATCATCCGGGGGAGGCCCGGACGAGATCGGGAAGCGTAGCAGCGATCGTCGGATGGTTCGTACGGAGCTTCGAACGTCGTATGGCAGGCCGGACTTCGATTTCGTAACACGAAGAAAACCTGAACGTGGTTCAACGCGACGAAAATCCAGCCAGCACCCGCACACCGATCGCCCAGGCCTCAAGGAGCACCGCGCCATGTCCGAATCGCAGAAGGTGGCCGACCGGCCCGACGCCGCACCACCAGCGGCGAACAGCGTCGACCGGTACTTCAAGATCTCCGAGCGGGGGTCCACCTTCGGCCGGGAGATACGCGGCGGCTTCGCCACGTTCTTCACGATGGCCTACATCCTTGTCCTGAATCCCATCATCCTGGGCAGCGCGAAGGACAAGTTCGGGCACCAGCTGGATGCCGTCCAGCTCACCACCGCCACCGCCCTGGTGGCCGCGGTCATGACGATCATCATGGGCGTCGGCGGCAACCTGCCCCTGGCGCTCGCAGCCGGACTCGGCCTGAACGCCGTCGTCGCCTTCCAGATCGCCCCGCTGATGAGCTGGGACGACGCGATGGGCCTGATCGTCCTCGAAGGCCTGCTGATCTGCGTGCTGGTGGTGACCGGTCTGCGCGAGGCCGTCATGCGCGCGATACCCCAGCCGCTCAAGCAGGCCATCAGCGTCGGCATCGGCCTGTTCATCGCCTTCATCGGCTTCGTCGACGCCGGGTTCGTCTCCCGCATTCCGGACGCCGCCAACACCACCGTGCCCGTTCAGCTGGGCGGCACCGGCACCCTCGCCGGCTGGCCGATGCTGGTCTTCTGCCTCGGCGTACTGCTGACGATCGGACTGCTCGCCCGCAAGGTCAAGGGCGCCATCCTCATCAGCATCGTCACCATGACCGCGTTGGCGATAGTGATCAACTCCCTCGCCGACATCAAGTCCTGGGGCCTGACCACACCCTCCTGGCCGGACAACCTCGTCGACGCCCCCGACTTCGGTCTCATCGGCCACTTCGACCTGTTCGGTGCCTTCAGCGCACCCGGCGTCGGCGTCATCACCGTCGCCCTGCTGATCTTCACGCTGATCCTGTCCGACTTCTTCGACACCATGGGCACGGTCGTCGGCATCAGTGCCGAGGCCGGTCTGCTCGACGAGGACGGCAAGGTCCCGAACCTCGGCCGGGTGCTGCTCATCGACGGTGCCGCCGCCGTCGCGGGCGGCGCGGCCTCCGCCTCCTCGGCGACCTCCTACATCGAGTCCGCGGCCGGTGTCGGCGAGGGCTCGCGCACCGGCTTCTCCAACCTCGTCACCGGCGGCCTGTTCGGCCTCGCGCTGTTCCTGACCCCGCTGCTGACCATCGTCCCGCTCCAGGCGGCGGCCCCGGCCCTGGTCGCCGTCGGCTTCCTGATGATGACCCAGGTCAAGCACATCGACTGGGATCGCTACGACATCGCCATCCCCGCGTTCCTCACCATCGCCGTGATGCCGTTCACCTACTCCATCACCAACGGCATCGGGGCCGGCTTCCTCGCCTACGTCGTCATCAAGACCGTCCTCGGCAAGGCCAAGGAGGTGCACTGGCTGCTGTGGGGAACCTCGGCGCTGTTCCTCGTGTACTTCGCCATCGATCCGATCGAGCAGCTCCACGGAGCGATGTGACGCCGGGCGCGCGCTGACACGAGGACGGGCCGCCCCCGGGGGGGGAAGGGGGCGCCCCGTCTCGTCTCTACAGACGGCTTATCGGCAGCGGAGGTTCAGTCCTTGAGCGCCGCTTGCATCATGGCCTTGGCGACCGGCGCCGCCAGGCCGTTGCCGCTGACCTCCGAGCGGGCCGCGTCCGACTGCTCGACCATGACCGCCACGGCGACCTCCTTGCCCGAGGAGTCGGACTTGCCGTACGAGGTGAACCAGGCGTACGGCACCTGGCTGTTGTTCTCGCCGTGCTGGGCCGTACCCGTCTTGCCGCCCACGGTCGCGCCCGGGACCTTGGCGTTCGTGCCCGTGCCCTTGTTCACGACCGTCTCCATCGCCGACTGCAATTGCTCGGCGGTCGAGGAGCTGACGATCTCCTTCGTGCCCGCGTCGTCGTCGTAGTCCGCCAGCACGTCACCGCCGCTGTTGGTGATCTGCGAGACCATGTGCGGCGACACCAGCTTGCCGCCGTTGGCAATGGCCGCCGACACCATGGCCATCTGCAGCGGGGTGGCCGTGACGTCGAACTGGCCGATGCCCGTCAGGGCCGTCTGCGACGGGTCCATGTCCGACGGGTACACGCTCGTGTAGGCCCGGACCGGCACATCCAGCTTGTCGTCGTCGAAGCCGAACTTCTCGGCCATCGCCTTCACCTTGTCCTGGCCCAGCTTCACGGCCATCTTCGCGAAGACGTTGTTGCACGAGTACTCCAGCGCCGTGCGGATGGTCGCGTTCGTGCAGGGCGCGTTCGGGTTCTCGTTCGTCAGGTCCCGGCTGGTGCCCGGCAGCGTGTAGGGGTCCGGGCTGTCCGTCCTGACGTCCACCGACGAGTACAGCCCGTCCTCCAGCGCGGCCGCCGCCACGACCAGCTTGAACGTCGAACCGGGCGGCAGCGGCTGCCGCAGCGCACGGTTGACCAGCGGCTTCTCCGGGTCCGAAGTGAGCTTCTGCCAGGCCGTCCCCGCGGTGTTGGCGTCGGTCAGCGAGGAGGGGTTGTACGACGGCGTCGACACGACCGCGAGGATCTTCCCGGTTTTCGGGTCGACGGCGACGGCACCGCCCTTCTTGTCGCCGAGCGCCTCGTAGGCGGCCTTCTGCACGTCCGGGTCGATGGTCGTGACCACGTTGCCCGGCTCGGCCCGCTGGTTGGTGAGGGTGTCCATCACGGACTTCAGCCGGCTGTCCGTGCCGTTGAGCAGGTCGGTGTAGATGCCCTCCAGCTGGGTCGGGGCGTATGCCTGAGACGCGTACCCCGTCACCGCCGCGTACAGCGCGCCGTCGGTGTACGTCCGCTTGTACTTGAGGTCGCCCGTCTTCGTCGGCGCCGAGCCGGTCACCGACCGGCCGCCCACGATGATGTTCCCGAGCGGCGCCGAGTACGTCTCGATCGCGTTCCGCCGGTTGTCCTTGTCGTCTGCCAGCGCCTGGCCCTCGTAGAACTGCACCCAGGTCGCCCTGACCAGCAGAGCGAACACCAGGAGCAGCGAGAAGACCGAAGCGCGCCTGATCGTCTTGTTCATTCCGAACAGGAGGACGAGCCACGCCGGGCGGATCGTTCCCCTCCGTCCTGGTTTCTCATCCGGCGGGCCGGTTTTCTCATCCGCCGTTCAGAAAGCCGGCCTCGTAGGCGGCGATCACCGCCTGCGTACGGTCCCGGGTGCCGGTCTTGGCCAGGACCGCCGCGACGTGGGACTTCACCGTGGCGGGGCCGACCTCCATCAGGCGGGCGATCTCCGCGTTGGTCAGCCCCCGCGCCATGTGCCGCAGCACCTCCCCCTCGCGTCCCGTGAGCTTCGCCACCCACACGGGAGGCGCCGGGTGCGCGCGGGCGTGCTCGGTCGCGAGGGTGCGTACGGCCGCCGGGAACAGCAGGCTGTCGCTGCGCGCCACCAGCCGGACCGCCTGCACCAGCGCGTCGGCGTCCGCCCGCTTCAGCAGGAACCCGGCGGCTCCGGCCCGCAGCGCGTCGTACACGTAGGAGTCGTTCTCGAACGTCGTCACCACGACGATCCGCGGCGGGTCGTCCAGCGTGACGAGGATCTGCTCGGTGGCGCGGATCCCGTCGGTCTCCGGCATCCGGACGTCCATGAGGACGACGTCCGGGCACAGCTCCCGCAGGACCGAGACCGCCTCGGCACCGGTGGCCGCCTCGCCCACCACCTCCAGGTCGGGCTCGGCGGAGAGGATGGCGCGCAGCGCGGTGCGGACCATGCGCTCGTCGTCGGCGAGGACGACACGGATCGGGGCCGGGCGGTTCATGCGGGTCCTTTCATCGGCAGGCGTGCGTGCAGCCGCCAGGTCTGTGGAGCGGTCGGTCCGGCCGTCGCCGTGCCGCCCCCCCCGGCGACCGCCGCGATCAGGAACACGACGTACAGGGCCTCCAGAACGTGGAACTCACCGCCCCGGTCC
>NZ_JBEXSH010000502.1:0-6573 GCF_040613555.1 Streptomyces sp. NPDC006265 | reverse complement strand
GGGAGGGGCTGGGGTTGGCCGGGATGTGGCAGGGTCCCGTACGTGCGGCCCGGCTATTTGGGGCATTCAGCCCTCCGCCGTCGGGACGAGCGGCCCTGCCCCGGCAGCTCGTCGTGCGGGACGCTGAAGGAGCATCAGGGGCCGGCTCCCCCGGGACCGACCGCCCTCAGGGACGGTAACGACCCCTCGACCGACAAAGCCCGTGCGTCCCGGCCCCGATGCCGTCGCAGACGCCGCGCCCCACAGGACCCACGTCGGCAGGCGTCCCGGCACAGCATCCGTCGCACTCCTCTTGCGCACGGTGGAAGTCGGAAGGGTTGGCGTGATGCCCCGCACTGTCGGCGAGATGATGACCAGCGAGGTCGTCCAAGCGCGCCGGGAGACGTCTTTCAAGCACGTGGCACGACTGCTGGACCGGCACCACATCAGCGGCCTGCCCGTGGTGGACCACGACGACAAGGTCGTCGGGGCCTGCCCGTGGTGGACCACGACGACAAGGTCGTCGGTGTGATCTCAGAGACCGACTTGATCCGCTTCCAGGCAGCCCGGTCCGCCCGTGGCCGCGTACAGCGGTTTCGTAGGCCTGCGTTGCGCCGCTCCGCCCGTCACACGACCACGGCGGCCGGGGTCACGATAGCCGGAGAGCTGAGGACGACGCCCGCCATCACCGTGCATCCCGAACAACGCGTCGCGGACGCCGCACGCGTCATGGAACGCCACCACGTCGACCTGCTTCCCGTGGTGGACGAGGAAGACCGACTGATCGGCATCGTCACCCGGCGCGACCTGCTGCGGGTCTTCCTACGGACGGATGAGGAGATCCACCGGGACGTGACCGACGACGTCCTCACGCGCGCCATGTGCCTGCCGCCCCACACGGTGATCGTCTCGGTTCGGGACGGCATGGTCATGCTGGAGGGCCAGCTGGAGCGGCGCGGCGACATCCCCCTCGCCATCCAGCTGACGTGGCGGGTGGACGCAGTGGTCGGCGTCGTGAACAGCCTGACGTTCCGCATGGACGAGGCTCGTCCGCCCGAGCAGCACCCCTCGCGTGCACTGGCCAACACCTGGCTGCTCACCACCTGAACCTGGCCGGCCGGGGCCTCCCGGCGTCGTCCGGCGGATCTGAGTGCCGCGGGGGGCCATCCGGCCCGGGTAGCCGGAGCCGGTCGGACGCCGGCCGGGGACCTGGCGGACCTGCTCAGTGGAGCGGTGTCGAAGAGACGCTGGTGGTGGAGCGGCTGCGATCCCCGGGCGCTGCTCTCGTACAAGTCGCCGACTGCGCGGCTTCACCTCGACCACGGAGGCACACCCATGACCTGCCACGACGAACGTACTGCGGCCGCCGCCCCCGCCGAGGTGCCGTCGGACATCGCCGTCGCCGTCGACCGGCTGGTCACGAACGCGCTCAAGGCCCTGGCCGACTCCGAGGTCCTCGATCAGGAGCAGGTCGACCACATCGTGAAGAAGGCTTCGGTTGCCGCGCTGGACCAGCACACCGCGCTGGCCCGTCTGGCGGTGGACGAAACCGGACGCGGCACGTTCGAGGACAAGGCGGCCAAGAACATGTTCGCGTGCGAACACGTCACGCACAGCATGGGCCATATGAAGACGGTCGGCGTGATCGCCCGCGACGACATCGAGGACATGGTCGAGATCGCTGAGCCGGTCGGTGTGGTGTGCGCGATCACGCCCGTCACCAATCCGACCTCCACCACGATCTTCAAGGCGTTGATGGCGCTCAAGACCCGCAACCCGGTCGTCTTCGCCTTCCACCCCTCCGCCCAGCGATGCAGCGCCGAGGCAGCCCGGATCGTACGGGACGCAGCTGTCGCCGCGGGCGCCCCTGAGCACTGCATCCAGTGGATCGAGACTCCATCGGTCGAGGCCACCGGCACGCTCATGCACCACCCGGGCGTTGCGCTGATCCTCGCCACCGGCGGCAACGCCATGGTCAAGGCCGCCTACTCGGCCGGAAAGCCCGCCCTTGGCGTGGGGGCCGGCAATGTGCCCGCCTACGTGCACAAGAGCGCGAAGCTGCGCCGGGCCGTCAACGACCTGGTGTTGTCGAAGTCGTTCGACAACGGGATGATCTGTGCTTCCGAGCAGGCCGTCATTCTCGACGAGGAGATCTACGACGCCGCCCTTGCCGAGTTCCGCGCGCTGCACGCCTACGTGGCGACGGCCGAGGAGAAGGCGAGGCTGGAGACCTTCCTCTTCCCGACCGGCAAGGACGCGGGCGGTGGCTGCGAGCCGAAGGTCAACTCCGCGGCCGTCGGGCAGAGTCCCGCCTGGATCGCCGAGCAGGCAGGCTTCACTGTTCCCGCCGACACCACGCTCATCCTGGTCGAGGCCGAGCGGGTCGGCCCGGACGAGCCGCTGACCCGCGAGAAGCTCTGCCCCGTCCTCGCCGTGTTGCGCGCCGGCTCCGAGCAGCAGGGCTTCGACCTGGCCGCCGACATGGTCGCCTTCCACGGACAGGGCCACAGCGCCGTCATCCATACCGAGGACCCCACGCTCGCGGAAGCGTACGGCCACCGCATGAAGACGGTACGGATCATCGTCAACGCCCCTTCCTCACAAGGGGCGATCGGCGGCATCTACAACGGCCTGCTGCCGTCGCTGACCCTGGGCTGCGGCTCGTGGGGCAGTACGTCGGTGTCCAACAACGTCTCCGCCGCCCAGCTGCTGAACGTCAAGCGGGTCTCCACCCGCCGCAACAACCTGCAGTGGTTCAAGGTCCCCCCGAAGATCTACTTCGAGCCGCAGGCCATCCGCTACCTCACGTCCATGCCGGACGTGCACCGCGTCACGGTGGTCACCGACGCCACCATGACCCGCCTCGGCTTCGTCGACCGCGTCAACCGTGTTCTGCAGCGGCGCCGCGAGCCGGTGACCGTACAGGTCATCGACAACGTCGAGCCCGAGCCGAGCATCGACTCCGTCCAGCGCGGCGCCCGCCTGATGCGGGACTTCCGCCCGGACACGATCATCGCCCTGGGCGGCGGTTCCCCGATGGACGCGGCGAAGGTGATGTGGCTGCTGTACGAACAGCCCGACATCGACTTCGCCGACATGCGGCACAAGTTCTCCGACATCCGCAAGCGCGCCTTCCGCTTCCCGACGCTGGGCAGCCAGGCCCGCCTGGTGTGCGTACCCACCACATCGGGCACCGGCGCCGAGGTCACCCCCTTCGCGGTCATCTCCGACCCGGCCACCGGCAAAAAGTACCCCTTGGCCGACTACGCGCTCACCCCCAGCGTGGCGATCATCGACCCGCTGCTCACCACGGCCCTCCCCCCAGCCCTGGCGGCCGACAGCGGCTTCGACGCCCTCACCCACGCCATCGAGGCGTACGTATCCGTCTACGCCAACGACTTCACCGACGGCCTCGCGCTCCATGCGATCCGCCTGATCTTCGACAACATCGAAGCAGCAGTGAACGATCGCGCCGGACTGCCCGAGGCGCGGGAGAAGATGCACAACGCCGGCACCATCGCGGGTATGGCCTTCGGCAACGCCTTCCTTGGCATCGTCCACGCGATGTCCCACACCCTCGGCGCCACCTTCCACATCGCGCACGGCCGCACCAACGCGGTCCTGCTGCCGCACGTCATCCGCTACAACGGCACGATCCCGACCAAGCTCACCGGTTGGCCCAAGTACGAGAACTACCGCGCACCCGAACGCTTCCAGGACATCGCCCGCACCCTCGGCCTGCCCGCCTCCACCCCACTGGAGGGTGTGGAATCCCTCGCGTCAGCCGTGGAGCGGCTGCGCGAGGCCGTGGGCATCGAGCCGTCGTTCCGGTCCCTCGGCGTCGACGAGCGCGCGTTCCTCGACGCCCTGCCCCAGCAGGCCCTCAACGCCTACGAGGACCAGTGCGCGCCGGCGAACCCGCGGATGCCGATGCTCGACGACATGCGGCAACTCATGCGAGCCGCCTACTACGGCCCGGTCGGCATACCTGGCGATTAGGCCCACCGACGGCCGGCGCCGGATTGTGTCTTTCGAAGTGGCACCCGGGTTGGACCCGATCCGGGGGTGGCTCCGGCGTCAGGGGCGCTACACGTACTCACCCGCATGCCGGTGAGAGGCGCTGCCGGGACCGATGGCCTCCCGGGGGGCCCGGCCGGCCCTCCCTACGGGGCTGGATCGATGGCCATGCTGGTCATGGGCCGGTTCTGCGGCCGGCGCCCGCCGGGCCGAAGGAGTTGATCGCCATGACGACCCTGGCTGGAACACCCGACCGTCCGGTCCGGGTGAGCGCGGTGCTGGACGCGCCACTGTCCCGGTGGATGTGGCTGGTCAAGTGGATCCTGGTCATTCCCCACTACGTGGTGCTGTTCTTCCTCTGGATCGCCTTCAGCGTGGTGAGCATGATCGCGTTCTTCAGCATCCTGTTCACCGAGCGCTACCCGCGCCCGCTGTTCGACTTCAACCTGGGTGTGCTCCGCTGGAGTTGGCGGGTCGCCTACTACTCGTACGGCGCCCTGGGCACCGACCGATATCCGCCGTTCAGCCTGGGTGAGGAGCCCGACTATCCGGCGCGGCTGGACGTTGCCTACCCCGCCCGGTTGTCCCGGGGGCTGGTCCTGGTGAAGTGGTGGCTGCTGGCCGTCCCACACTACATAGTCGTCGGGTTCTTCCTTGGCGGCTGGCCTCTCGGCTGGTGGGACGGCGGTCTCGTAGCCGTGCTGGTGGTGATCGCCGCCGTGATCCTGACCTTCACCGAGAAGTATCCGAAAGGGCTGTTCGACCTGGTCCTCGGTCTCAACCGGTGGGTGCTTCGGGTCGCTGCTTACGCCACCTTGATGACCGACACGTATCCGCCGTTCCGGCTCGACATGGGGGGCGTGGAACCGAGCGAACCGGAGGTGCTGTCGTGACCGCCTTTCTGGCGGCGGCGTTTCTGATCGTGCACGGGCTGCTGCACGTGGGCGTGTGGACGGTGCCGCAGCAGCCCGACAAGCCGTCCCCGTTCGACCCCGGGCACTCGTGGGCCCTTGCCGCCGCCCACGTCTCGCCCACCCCTGCCCGTGCCATGGCCCTGGCGATGGCCTGGTACACAGCCGTCGTCTACGTCATCGCCGGCGCCGGGGCGCTCGCGAGCAGCGCCTGGTGGCCCACAGCAGCTCTCGTCGCCGCCGCCGGTGGGCTTGCCCTCAAGGCGGTGTGGTTCGACCCGTGGCTCAGCGTCGGCGTGCTGCTGGACGTGGGCGTCATCGTGGCCGTGGCCTGCACTTGGCCCGCGTCCGTCTACTGAGGTCGACCAGGACCTGGCGCTCCAGAGCTCCGGCCGGATGACTCCGGGCCGGGCTCTTCGGGTTCGTGTATCTCGCTCATCCCTCATGTGCCACGCATTCACGACGCCCGCAGGCCGTGCTCCCGGAACTGCTCGCGCACCCGCTCCGTCAGCTCCGGATCCGGCCCGGGTGTGGCGCGCAGGGGGAAGGGGATGCTCAGGGCGTCGTACTTGTGGGCGCCGAGCTTGTGAAAGGGCAGGACGTCCACCCGGTCGACGTTGCCCATCCCGGCGAGGAAGGCGCCGAGCCCGTCGATGGCCGCTGGGTCGTCGGTCCAGCCGGGCACGAGGACGTAGCGGATCCATACCGGGACGCCGAGCCGGTCCAGGCGGGTGGCGAAGTTGAGGGTCGGGGCGAGGTCTCCTCCGGTCAGCTTCCGGTAGGTGCGGACGTCGAAGGACTTGATGTCCAGCAGGACGAGGTCGGTGTCGGCGAGGAGGTCGTCGGTCGCGCGGGTGCCGAGGAAGCCGGAGGTGTCGAGGGTCGTGTGCAGACCGAGCTCCTGGCAGCGGCGGAAGATCCCGGCGGTGAACGCGGGCTGCAGCAAGGCTTCTCCTCCGGTGAGGGTCACTCCCCCGCCGGCGGTGGTGATGAAGGGCCGGTACTTCTCGATCTCGGCCATCACCTCGTCGACGGTGGTCTGCTTGCCGTCGCGCATGTGCCAGGTGTCGGGGTTGGCGCAGTACAGGCAGCGCAGCGGGCAGCCGCTGAGGAACAGCACGAACCGGGTCCCGGGACCGTCCACTCCCGTGGACAGGTCCCGTGGACCCGGCCCGTCACCGGCTCGACCGTGGTGGTCACAGCGACCCGTGGAAGGTGCGGCTGATCACGTCGAGCTGCTGCTCGCGGGTCAGGCGGACGAAGTTGACGGCATAGCCCGAGACTCGGACCGTCAACTCCGGGTATTTCCCGGGGTGTTCCATGGCGTCCTCGAGCGTCGCCCGGTCCAGGACGTTGACGTTCATGTGGAACCCGCCGGAGGCCATGTAGGCATCCAGGATGCCGACCAGATGCCCCGCGCGCTCGGCCGGGTCGTGTCCCAGTCCCTCGGGCGTGATCGTCGTGGTCAGCGAGATGCCATCCCTGGCCTGCTCGTACGGGAGCTTGGCCACCGAGAGGGCCGAGGCTGCCACTCCGTGCCGGTCGCGGCCGTTCATCGGGTTGGCGCCGGGCGCGAACGGGGCGCCCGCGCGCCGACCGTCGGGGGTGTTGCCGGTGTGCTTTCCGTAGACGACGTTGGAGGTGATGGTCAGCACCGACTGTGTGT
>NZ_JBEXSH010000501.1:0-6577 GCF_040613555.1 Streptomyces sp. NPDC006265 | reverse complement strand
GCCTCTGCCTCACGGCACTGCTCCGACGGCCGTTGCACCGCCATTGTCTCGTGCGACTCCCCGTCCTCCGAGAGGTGCTCCCCTTTTCCTTTCTCCACCGCCGCGCACGGGCATTCCGGATGGGCCCGGATCGGCCGCGCATGCCAGTGGAGACCAGGGACGGAGACCTCCCAGCGCGCTCCGGCGCTCGACGGGACCCGGCCGTCCAGGAAGGCGAGCGCGTGCGCGGCCGCGAGGCCGGCCACGGTCGTAGCGAGCGTCAGGCCGCAGGGCCGGACCTGCCGCTGTCTGCCGGAGCGCCACTGGGCGACCAGGCGCGGCCAGGTCGGGTCCCGGTCGGCGCGGCCTTCCTGCAGACACCCCGCGCAGCTCGTCTCCCCGGGCAGCACGAGGGGGCCGACCACGCCGGTCCCCTCCACCACACCGGCGTACAGATGGGGTGTCCCGGAAGCCATCAGCGGCTCGGCGGCGGCCGGGTCGGGCGCATGCACGGCGACATCGTCCCGCGGGGCGATGATCACCAGCGAGAATCCCGGGTCGCCCGCCCCCGGGGAGGTCTGGGCCGTCGCGCGGCGCGGCGGCCGGTCCGGAGCCGCCCGGCGCACGGCACGGCGGGCAGACTCGTCCCTGCGATCGCCGACGGACTCCGCCGAAAGCCCGCCCGGCGCGACGTCCCACGGCTCCACACGGCCACCGTCGAGCACGTCCACCTCGCCCACGCCGGCCCCGGCCAGGAGCGAGGCCAGTACGGCACCCACCCGGCCCGCGCCCCGCACCTGCACGCGCTGCGAGCGGCGGGCCGCCAACTGCCCGATCGCGTCACCGGGGGCCGAGGTCGTCAGGGACAGGGAGGCCAGGTCGGGGCGCAACCGGTCGAGGACTTCCTTCTTCTTCCGCAGGGCGTCGGCGGCCGGCCCGCCGCCCCGGGCGTCGTCCAGCAGCCCGGCCCGAGCGAGCTCCCGCACCAGCCTGTCGACATGACCGTCGGGCAGGTCCATACGACGCCCCTCCTCACGCAGGAGCTCCAGCCCCCGCGTGCCGTTCAACAGGTCGAGGAAGCTGCCCGTCGCCAGGTCCATCGGGCCGAGTGTCATGGCATGAGCCGGTGTCATCCCGAACTGAACGGTGTTGAGGTCGCGCCAGCCGCGCCTGAGCGCTGGTTTCACCATTGCATGCATGACAGGCCCCCGTATCTTGTAGATCGTCCCCGTATGCCGGCGAGCGAGGCTGCCGGCCCGGGCAGGTGACGCCGAGGCCGGTTGCAAGCAGGGTCCGTGCGCAGACCCGACCCGAGCGCAGGCCGAACCCGAGCGCGGAAGCGGTCCCTGGTCCGGACCGGCCCCGCCATCGCTTCGCCGACGAGATCCAGCATGCCCAAACCCGCCGCCGGCTGCCGAAAGTTGTCCACAGGCGCGGGTGTTCGTCGTACAAATCCGGCGGCCGGTGGGGGTGGCGGCACCGAACCGTCCCGGAGCCGGGACTTCCCCGTGTGCAGCGGGTAACGTCGGGGCGTGCCCGCCGACCCACTGCACCGCGCCGGAACGCCACACCGCAGCACGACGAGCCAGCCGCCTAGCGGCTCGGGGGCGAGCGCGATCGAGGTCCGCAGGAGCGCCCGCCGACGCAGAACGGTCTCCGCGTACCGCGAGGGCGATCGCACCGTGGTGCTCATCCCCGCCCGCATGTCCGAGGCGGAGGAGCAGCGCTGGGTGAACGTCATGCTCGACAAGCTGGCCGCCCAGGAGAGCAAGCGGGCCCTCGGTGACGCCGAGCTGGCCGAGCGGGCCCGGCGCCTGTCGGACCAGTACTTCGACGGACGGGCCCGGCCCGTGTCGGTGCGGTGGGTGACCAACCAGAACACGCGCTGGGGGTCCTGCACCCCCGCCGAGGGCAGCATCCGCCTCTCGCACCGCCTCCAGGGCATGCCCGAGTACGTCGTCGACTACGTCCTCGTCCACGAACTCGCCCATCTGCTCGTCCCCGGACACGGACCACGCTTCTGGGAACTCCTCACGGCTTATCCGCGCACGGAGCGGGCCCGGGGATACCTCGAAGGCGTCGTAGCCGCCGAGCGGTTGCCCCATGTACCCGGCGCGCGGGGTGAGAGCCCCGCGGGGTGACCGACCGCTTTCCGTGAGCGAACAGCCGATACGGCCGAGCGGACGTTCTGTACCGGCTCTGTACCGACCTCGTCCGGTGTCCGAGTTTGCCGTTAGCCTGGCGCGACGCAATCACGTTCTGGATGGGGGACGGTCGTTACGCATGGCCAGGGAATTCCAACGCGGCCACAAGGCCAGGATCAGTGACCTCACCGCGGGCACGGATCTGTACGTAGGTGTGCAGATCGCCGGTCCCGGACTGAGCTTCGACATCAGCTGCTTCGGCCTCGACGCCGACGAACGGCTCTCGGACGACCGGTACTTCGTCTTCTTCAACCAGCCGAAGTCCCCCGAGGAGTCCATTCAGCTCCTGGGAGCCCAGGCGGGCGACACGGAGTCCTTCCGGGTGACGCTCGACCGGATCCCGTCGCAGATCCAGAAGCTGTCCTTCACAGCGACGATCGACGGCGCCGGCCAGATGTCGCAGATCGCCTCCGGCTACATCCGCATCGTCGCGGGTGGCGAGGAGGTGGCGCGCTACTCCTTCAACGGCTCGGAGTTCTCCACCGAACGGGCCGTGATGCTGGGCGACTTCTACCTGAAGGACGTCTGGCGGTTCGCCGCGGTCGGGCAGGGCTTCGACGGCGGTCTGGACGCGCTGCTACAGAACTTCGGCGGCGAGGTGGCCGAGGAGGAGACGCCCGCGCCCGCCCCGCAGCAGCCGCAGGCGGGCGCCGCCCCGGGCTTCGCCCCGCCCGCGTTCGGCGTCCCCGTCACTCCGGAACCCGCCCCGGCCCCCGCCCCGGCCCCCGCACCGGCGGCGCCTCCGGCTCCCGCTCCCCAGCCCGCAACGCAGGGCTTCGCGCCCCCGCCCGGCGCCACCCCGCCTCCGGCTCCGGCGCCCGCACCCCAGATGCACGCCGCCCCGACCATCGTCGCGCCCTTGCACACCCCGCCCGGCGGCTCCCAGGTGCCGCCTCCGGCCCCGGCGCCCGCGCCGTACGGCCAGCCGGGCCAGCAGCCGCCGCAGTACGGTCAGGTCCCCGGTCAGACGGCCCCGCCGCCGCCCGGCTACGGTCAGCCCCAGGCGCCCCACGCCCCGGCTCCGCCGCCCGGCTACGGCCAGCCCACGCCGCCCCAGGGGTACGGACAGCAGCAGCCGCCCTTCGGTCAGGCGCCTTACGGAGCCCCGCAGGGCGCCCCTCAAGGCGCTCCCCAGGGCCACGGTGTGTCCGCCGCGCTCCAGCAGTTCAAGGAGACCCCCACAGGGCAGCGCTGGACGCAGCAGAACAAGAAGCTCGTCCGCGTCGACCTCGGCGTCGGCGGACAGCCCGTGCTGGCCCGGCAGGGCAGCATGGTGCTCTACCAGGGCAAGGTCGACTTCAGCTACAAGGGCGCCGGATTCGCCGGCCGGATCGTGGGCAACGCGACCGGCCAGGAGATGCAGCTGATGCGCTGCACGGGCCAGGGGCAGGTGTTCCTCGCCGAGAACTCGACCATGCTGCACCCCCTCGAGCTGCAGGGCGACGCCGTCTGCGTCTCTGCCGAGAACGTCCTCGCGTTCGACGAGAGCCTCACCTACGAGGTCCGCCGCATCGAGGGCCACGGCATCCCCGGGGGCGCGCTGTTCACCATGCAGTTCCAGGGCACGGGCACCATCGTCGTGAAGACGCACGGCACGCCCGTGGTGCTGCCCGTCACGCCCACCACGTTCGCCGACTGCAACGCCGTGGTCGCCTGGTCGGCCGCCGCCCAGGTCGTCGTCTCCAGCCAGGTGCGGATGCGGCGCAACGCCTACCCCGGTGACACGGGGGAGAGCGTGAACCTCCAGTTCCGGGGAGCGCCCGGGAACTTCATCGTCGTCCAGCCGTACGAGGTCTGAGGGAGCCCGACATGACACAGCAGCTCGCGGGCCACGCCCCCGCGCCCGTCACCGCCCGCATGGAGAACCACGGCAACCACATGCTGAAGGTCGCCATGCAGACCGGGAACGACCTCCTCGCGCGCGTGGGGTCGATGGTCGCCTACGAAGGGTTCGTCCAGTACGAGCCCAACCCGCCCGCCGTGCGCCAGATCGCCAAGGACTGGATGACCGGCGAAGGCGCGCCCCTGATGAAGTGCTCCGGCGACGGCCTGCTCTACCTCGCCGACTACGGGGCGAACGTCGTCGTGATCAACCTCAACGGCGACGGCATCTCCGTCAACGCCACCAACCTGCTCGCCTTCGACGCCCACCTCACGTGGGGCGTGGAGCGGGTCAAGGGCCTGGCGAAGTTCGCCGGACAGGGTCTGTGGAACACCAAGATCTCCGGGCAGGGCTGGGTCGCGCTGACCTCCCGGGGCAAGCCCATCGTCGTCGACTGCGGAGGCGGCGAGGACGAGACCTACGTCGACCCCGACGCGCTCGTCGCCTGGTCACCGAACCTCAAGGTGAAGGGCAAGCGCAGTTTCCGGGCCCAGTCGCTGATCGGCCGCGGCAGCGGCGAGGCCTACCAAATGGCCTTCTCCGGTCAGGGCATCGTCGTCGTCCAGCCCAGCGAGGACAGCACCGACCGCCTCCGGGTCCGGGGCTGAGGGGGAGCCACACGCCATGCAGAGCCCGATTTTCGCCTACAACGAGCAGCAGACCCAGGAACGCTGGAGCCTGCAGAACAAGCAGATGCTGCGCGTCGCCCTGGAGGGCCACCACGACATCCTGGCCCGCAAGGGCACGATGGTCGCCTACCAGGGCCTCGTCGAGTTCGACGCCGAGTTCCAGAGCAACCAGCAGTCACGCGCGCGTGCGCAGACCGGGGAGGGCCTGGACCTGATGCGCTGCCACGGGCAGGGCACGGTCTACCTCGCCAACCTCAAGCAGCACGTCCACGTCATGGAGGTGGACCAGGACGGCCTCACCGTCGACAGCAGCTACGTGCTGGCGATGGACTCCTCCCTGCACCACGAGGTCATCGCCGTGGACAGCCTGTACGGCATCGCCGGTTCAGGGAAGTACCAGCTCAACATCACCGGCCGGGGCAAGGTCGCCCTGATGACCTCCGGCATGCCGCTGGCGCTGCAGGTGACGCCCGACAAGTACGTCAACTGCGACGCCGACGCGATCGTCGCCTGGTCGACGAGCCTGCGGGTGCAGATGCAGGCCCAGACGCACTCCTCCGGGGTGTGGCGGCGGCGCGGCAGCACCGGCGAGGGCTGGGAGCTGAGCTTCATGGGCACCGGCTTCGCGCTCGTCCAGCCGAGCGAACTGCTGCCGCCGCAGAACGCCCAGATCGGCTCGGGCCTCGCCGCGCAGTACGGCATGGGCCAGCAGGGAGCGCGGGGGCAGAACCAGGGCAACGTCTGGAGCTGAGCGAGCGCTCCGCGGGGTTCGGCCGATTCAGGTCGGGGGCTGTGCGCTCTCGTCTCAGCCAGCGGGCCGTCTGTGCTCGATCGCGCAGTCCCCGCGCCTCTGAGGGGGCGCTGCCACTGTCAACATAAAGGTAAGGGGCGACCGCCAAGGCGGGCGCCCCTTACCTTTATGTTCAGGCCCCGAGTCTCGCGCGGGTCGCCGCCAGCAGTTGGACGACCGACTCGTCCGCCACCTCGGCCACCTCGTCGTACCCGAACCAGCGCACGTCGAGCGACTCTTCACTGATCGCGTGCGCGGCGTCCGGGGGTGCCACGACCGCGTACTGGACATCGAAGTGGCAGTGGCACGGAGGCGGGATCGGATGCCGGTCCAGGCGCACCGGGCCGCCGGGCAGCAGGGAGAGACCCGGGACGCCGGACTCCTCCGTCGCCTCACGCAGGGCCGCGTCCGCCAGGCAGGCGTCACCGGGCTCGCAGTGGCCGCCCATCTGCAGCCACATCCGCAGCTTCTTGTGCAGGGTCAGCAGCACCCGGCCGCCCTCGGGGTCGATCACCAGGGCGCTCGCCGTGATGTGACCCGCGTGGCAGGCCTTCCACAGGCCGTCGGGGTGCTCCGCCAGGTGGTCCAGATAGGCCTGGCGCAGCTCCGTCTGGTCCTCGTACCCCTTCAGCACGAGGACCGCGTCGTCGTGCAGGCTCACCCGGCGTCGTCGCCCTTGCTCTTGTCCTCGGCGTCGCCCTCGCCCTCGCCCTTCTTCTTCAGGTCGGGCTTGTCCGCCGCCTCGCCGAGCATCTTGTCCAGCTCGGAGAAGTCGATCTGCTCGCGGTGCACGAAACCGTCCGGGTCGTCCAGGTCGGTCGCCGTCGGCAGCATGTCCGGGTGGTGCCACAGGGCGTCCCGGCCGTCGACACCGCGCGCGTCCGTGAGCGAGGCCCACAAACGGGAGGCGTCCCGCAGACGACGCGGGCGCAGCTCCAGACCGATCAGCGTGGCAAACGTCTGCTCGGCAGGACCGCCCGAGGCGCGGCGGCGGCGCAGCGTCTCGCGCAGGGCGTCGGCGGATGCCAGGCGGGGTTTCGCAGCGGCGTGGACCACCGCGTCCACCCAGCCCTCCACGAGCGCCAGAGCCGTC
>NZ_JBEXSH010000500.1:0-6593 GCF_040613555.1 Streptomyces sp. NPDC006265 | reverse complement strand
CGCCTCCGGGAAGGCCGCTCTGGACGCGGTGTTCCGGCCGGATCCGCGCCGAGGCGGGCTGGCCGAAGATGGTGGAGCCGGTGGCGTCGACGCCGATGAGGCGCAGGGCGGGCCAGTGCCGGCGCAGCGGTCCGATGAGGCCGGCGCTGTGGCCGCCGGTGCCGACGCTGCACACCAGGATGTCGAGGTGGTCGAGCTGCACGGCGAGTTCGGCGGCCAGGGAGGCGTAACCGGCGGTGTTGTCGGGGTTGTTGTACTGGTCGGGCCAGTAGGCGCCGGGCAGTTCGGCGAGCAGGTCGCGCAGCAGGGTGAGGCGGGCGGCCTGCCAGCCGCCCTGCGCCGCCGGACGGTCGGCGATCTCCAGCCGCACCCCGTGCGAGCGCAGCAACTGCCGCATGGACGGCTCCAGTTCACGGTCGCCGACCAGCACGATCGGATGGCCGAGGGCCTGCCCGGCGAAGGCGAGACCGATGCCGAGTGTGCCGGAGGTGGACTCCACGACCGGGGCGCCGGGCAGCAGTTCGCCGCGCTCGCGGGCGCCCAGCAGCATCGACACGGCGGCCCGTGCCTTCATCCCGCCGGCTGCGAGTCCTTCGAGCTTGGCCCAGAAGCCGGGGTGCGGGCCCGGCAGGTCGGCGGCGATCCGGGCCAGCGGGGTTCTGCCGACCAGGGAGAGCAGCTCCCGTCGCGCGTCCGGGAGGCTTGCGGTGACGGTCATCGTCCGCCTCCCGGGCAGGGGCCGTCGTAGCGGTGGACGACGCCGGGGCCGCCGTCGAGCCAGAAGAACGGGTACGGCTCCGCGCACACCGCGCTGACGCCCTGCCCCAGGAAGCGGGGCAGTACGGCGCTGCCGGTCTGGGCGAACATCACGAGCTGCTTGCCGTGTGCGAGCGCGTGCCGCCGCAGGGGTTCGAAGGTGCCGTTGCCCAGGGTCATGCCGGAGACGAGCAGCGCGTCACACCGGCCGGCCGCGGCGAGCGCGTCGGGCAGGACCGGCTCGCCCCACTCGGTCGCACCGCCCTTGAGATCGCAGGGGATGTAGCGCAGTCCGCGCGAACGCAGTTCTTCCAGCAGGGAGTTCACCACCCCGACGACGAGGACCGTGGCGCCGGGTGGCACATCGAGCAGGGCGGCGACGGTCTTCGCCCGGGCCCGGGACTTCTCCAGTGAGGAACCGGCGGGCAGCGGCACGGGCGTGGCCCCGTGGTCCGGGGTGTGCGGCAGGACGTGCATCAGGTAGGCGTCGAGGGCAGCCACCCGGACCGGCGGCAGCGGGTGCTCCAGCAGGCGGGCCACGTCGGCGCCCACGCACTCCTCGACCGCGCTGTCCGGCAGGTGTCCCGGTTCGACGGCGCAGGAGCCGACGGCCTCGGCCAGGCGCAGGCTCAGGACCTCGTTGCGGTAGCCGGTGCCGCGTCCCTGATGCCGGACGGCCTGCCGGGTGGTGAAGGCGACGGCGATTCGGAGGTCTGCCGGGTCGGGCCCGAAGGACCCCGTGCGCACCCGTTGCACCAGGTCGTCGTGCGACGTGCCGGTGAGGGCGGTGGTCATCGGATCACCAGTCCCGCGCGCAAGTCGTCCAGCAGGTGCTCGACGCGTGCGCGGGCTCCGGGCCCGTCGGGGTCGCCGGCCATGACGTGCCCCAGGTACTCGTTGTTGCTGCCCGCGGCCTTCACGGCTGTGCCGGGCTCGGCGAGTTGCACCTCGAGCACCCCGGGCAGGTCGCGCAGTCCGTCGCCGTCGAGCGCTTCGAGGGTGCCCGAGGCACCGGGCACCAGGAAGCCGATGGCGGCGCTGCGCAGGCCGGTGTCCGTGTGCCGCAGGTCGGGCGCGCGGCCCAGGGCGACGTCCACGAAGGCGGCGGCGAGGTCGATGCCGGTGACGTGCCGTATGAGCTCGGTGATGCGGTTCCCGGCGGGGCGGGGGTTGACCTCGACCACGCGTGGCCCGGCGGAGGTCAGCTTGATCTCCGTGTGCGCCACGACCCCGTCGGTCAGCCCGAGGGCCTTGAGCGCGGCCAGGGCGGTCTGCTCGGCGGCCTCGGCGTCGGCGGGGGTGAGGGCGGCCGGGAACATGTGCCCGGTCTCGACGAAGGCGGGCGCCCCGCCCACGCTCTTGTCGGTCACGCCGACCACATGGACGGCGCCCGCGTACGAGACGGTCTCCACGCTCACCTCGGGCCCGTCCAGCAGCTCTTCGAGCAGCACCACGGGCGTACGCCGCTGGCCGCGGGCGTTGACCGGGAAGTCGGACAGCGCCCGGCAGGCGGCGGCCAGTTCGGCCTCGTCGTCCACCCGGCGCACGTACATGCCCGCGCACAGGTCGACCGGCTTGAGGACCAGCGGATAGCCGATGTCGCGCGCGGCCCGGGCGATGTCGGCCCACTCCTCCCGCACGGCGAAGCGCGGTCCCGGCACCCCGGCGTCGTCGAGGACGCGGCGGGTGGAGTCCTTGCGGCAGGCGTCGCCGACCGCCTCCGGCCCCGGGCCCGGCAGGCCGAGGCGGCCCGCGATCCGGGCCACGGTCGGCAGGTAGTAGTCGCAGCTCGTGGCGACCCCGTCGAAACCGAGCACCCCGTGCAGCCGCTCGACCTCGGGCAGCAGCGCCTCGACGTCGTTGGTGTCGGCCGTGATGATGTGGCGGGCCCCGAGCAGCGGATGGGCGGTCCCCTCCGGCGCCGAGCGCAGGTAGTGGTGCAGGTCGCGGGTGAGGAACGTGAACGCGTGCCCGTTCTCCCGGATCGCCCTCGGCAGTAGCCGGCTCATGGACCCGACCCAGCTCTCGACCACCAACAGATGAGCCACAACTCCCCCTTTCTTGAGATGAGTTCGAGGCGTGCGGGCAGCCCGGCGAGCCCTCCGGGGGAGGGCGCCGGGTGTTGCCGCTGGAGACGTTATCGATAATCATTTTCATTGTCATCTGCCTGGCGAAGATCCTTTTGGGGAACCCTTGACCCGTCCCGCACGCCGCACCGCCCTCCTGTGCTCCCTCGCGGCCGCCACCGCCCTCCTCCCCGCCGCCCCCGTCCGGGCTGCCGAGGCGCCCCCGCCCCTGCGCTTCGCCACCTGCCCCGACTCCGTCCCCCGGCCGGCCGCGCCGGAGCGCGTCGAGTGCGGGCGGCTCTCCGTACCCCTGGACCGGCACCACCCGCCGGAGCCGCGCATCGAGGTGACGGTCTCCCGGGTGCGCGCCTCGGGCACGCCCGCCGAACGGCGCGGCATCCTGCTGGTCAACCCGGGCGGTCCGGGCGGCTCGGGACTCCCCCACGCGGTCACCAAGCGGGCGAAACTCCCCGGAGCGTGCGCCGCGCCTACGACGTCATCGACTTCGACCCGCGCGGCGTCGGGCGGAGCACTCCCGTGACCTGCGGCCCGATGGGCGGCCTCTTCGACAGTCCGGGCAGCGAGCCGGCGCCGGCCGGCCCCCCGGCGGAGCGGGCGTACCTGATGTCCCTGCGGGCCATGGCCGACGACTGCGCCCGCCACGCGGGCCGTCTGCTGCCCCATCTGTCCGCCGAGCAGACCGCGTACGACATGGACGCGATACGCGCGGCCCTCGGCGAACCATGAGCGAGCTTTCTCGGTGTCTCCTACGGCAGTTACCAGGGCGCCGCCTACACCGCGCTGTTCCCCCGCCGCGTCGGCCGGATGGTGCTGGACAGTGTGGTCGGCCCCTGGGACTGGTACGACTTCGACGTGCTCCAGAGCCGGGCACTGCTACGTCAGCGCGACACCTTCTTCGCCTGGGCCGCGGGGCACTACGGCCTGGGAGGCATGCCCACCGAGGTGCGCGCGTCCTATCTGCGAGTGCGCAAGGGGCTGGCCGCGCGGCCGGTGGCGGGATTCGGACCGGCGGAGTTCGACCGGGCGGTGTACCGCGCCCTGGGCCGCACCGAACGATGGGCACCTCTCGCGAACGGGCTGCGCGGCTGCCTGACCGACGGCGGCGTCGGCGCCCTGCGCCCGGCCGTCGCGTTCGACAGCCCGGACTCCCGCGCTTACGAGGCGGCGAACCGCATCGTCAAGTGCGCCGACGGTCCGCCCCCCGGTCGCCGCGCCATCGTCACGGACATCCGCCGCACGCGCCGCCTCGACCCGCGGCCGGTCCTGACGGGCATGGAGGCGAGCACCTGCGCCTTCTGGCACCACCGGCCCGCCCGCCGCACCCCGCTCGGCAGCCCGCAGGCGCCGCCGGTCTTCCTCGTCGCCTCGGCGCACGACCCTGTCACGCCCGTCGAGGGGGCCCGCTCCGTGCAGCGCCTGCTCCCCGGCTCGCGTCTGGTGGTCCTCGACGACGACCACTCCCACGGCGTGTTCGCGAGCCGCGGCAACGCGTGCGTGGACGGCACCGTGGCGGCGTATCTGGTCGACGGGACGGCGCCCACCGCGGAGGTGAGGTGCCCGGGCCCGGGCCTGGCGGCGCCGGAGTGATGCCCGGTGCTCAGGTCTCCTTCCAGACGAGCACGGTCAGCACGGCGCTCGCGACGGTGACCGGCACGGCGGCCTGGTTCAGCAGCCGCACCCGCATGCTGCGGCCCGACGCGATCCGCTTCGTCACGGGCAGGACCGCGAAGGTGGCGCCGCCCGTCCCGACGATCTCGTGGATCGGGTGGTCCGCGCGGTGCTGGTCGCCCTGGTACTCCGACATGCGCGCCTGGACGACGGCGCCCGCCGGGAGGCGGTCGATGTGGAGGCCGAGCGTTCCGCTGAAGCGGGCCGGGCCGCGGGCGAACACGCTTCCGCGGGTGGCGTGGTCGCCGGTCTCGTCGGTCCACTCCGCGGTGAACTCGACCGAGTCCCAGACACCGGGCGCGAGTTGGTACTGCGCCGCGGCACCGAGGTTGACGTACTGGGGCATGGGGTCCTCTCCTTCCCACCGGCCCGCCGGGTGGGCCAGGGCGTCGGCTACGTCACGGCGGAAGCCGGCCATGCCGAATCCACGCGGGTCGAGCTTCCAGTCGCTCCATTCCAGGTGGCCGATGGCGCTCTTGGGACCCCAGCCGTGGGCGCGGCAGATCGCGGCGGTGGCCTTGACCATCGCGAGGTACTGGGCGGGCGGCCACGGGTCCTTGCCGTCGCCCTTGTTCTCGCACTCCCAGCCGTAGAACCGGGCGTTGCCGTCGACCGCGCCGGCGGAGCCGTCGTGCTCGTGCGTCGGGGGCGGATACGTGCCGTACGACTCGCCGATGACGGCGTTGAGCACGTCGCCGTCGCCGCCGCCGGCGTGGTTGGCACGGCCGTTGCCCGTGAGGTGGACGACGCCGTCCTTGGTGATGCAGCCGGTCGCGAGCGGGCCGGGCAGGGCGCTGTGACCGTTGAAGATCAGCCTGACGACGTTCGTGCCGGGGCCGGTGACGGTGTGGTGGATCACCACACCGTGCACGGGGCCCCAAGGGCCTTTGTGATTACGGTTGTTGGTGCGCCAGCCGGCGACCTCGTGAACGGCACAGCCCTCGGCCTTCAACGCGGCGACGAGCCGGGCGGCGGTGAGCGGGGTGGCCATGAGTCAGTCCTCCCTCCGTTCCGGCGCCTGGATGCCGGTCTGAAGACGGTCCGATCATCTGGGGAGCGTGCCTGAACGCGGAGCTTGCCCGTTTCGGGCAGCGTGTCGGTCCTCGCCGCTCGCTGCCGGGCCCTCACCATTCTCGCGCCGCTCGCCCCGCCGCTCACCCAGCCGTACGCCACGTCCGCAAAATCGGCGCGATTACGACGCTGCCACACCAGGGAGGGTGGGGCGACGGTCCTGCGGATACCGCCCCGCACAACCGGGCGCAGACGCCGTTCGACCGGTCCGGCTCGTACGTCGTGACGCCGGGGGCGGGCCAGGACGTGGAGGAGGTCCCTGAAATCGGCGGAGTCATACCTGCCGTGCCACGCACTCCGGTCCACGGCCGAACCGGGGAGGAGCGGCTCGGGGACCACTGGCTTGGGGGCAAGTGACTTGGGGGCGAGCAGGGTTGTCCGATTGTTCGCTTGGTGAAATTTGATTCACTTCCGATCGCCCTGAGTGACAGCGTGGGACATGCGGGTGTCAATGGTCCTGCGGGGACTCGACCGCCCAGATGCGGCTGCTCAGGTCCGAGCCGCGCAGAACCTGAACGCGCCAGGGGTCGATGCGCAGCAGGTGGTAGTCGGGGCTGTCGGGGCCGGCGCTCCAGTAGAGGTGGGGGTCGTAGCCCACGCCCGGGGGGCTGGTGCGGCGGTACAGCTCCCAGGCGCGCAGCTTGGTGTCCCGGTCGGGCGCCCAGGCCGAGACGCTGTCGACGAACACCGCATCCTGGCGGGGGTGCCAGTAGGCGTACGTCGTGTGGGGGTTGTGCGCCAGGTGGGCGGCCTTGACCGGGGTGCGGAAGACCGCCAGCCACCCGACGGGGCGTCCGTCGACGGTCTCCCAGACGGGCTGGACGACGCGGGCCCGGGGGCGGTTGTGCCGGTCGACGGTGACCATCGTGCAGTAGACGGTCTGCTGGACGTACTCGACGAAGGCGGCCTCGATCTCGGAGAACGAACGCACCTGTGCAGTGCCCACGGGGATACCTCGGATTCACATGCGCGGGGACGGAAATGGGGGAACGGGCGGCCGCCCGGCCGCTC
>NZ_JBEXSH010000499.1:0-6623 GCF_040613555.1 Streptomyces sp. NPDC006265 | reverse complement strand
GGTGTGGTCGGTGCTGCTGCTGGGCGAGCACCTCACGGTCGCCGCCCCGCTGACGGCCGCGGCGGTGCTGGTCTGCATCGCCGTCACACAGCGATCACGCGGCTGAGCGGGAGCGCGCATGGCCACTGCCGGCAGGCGCCCCCCACCGTAGACTCGAAGGCCACGGACCGCTGCTCCGCACCTCGTGAGGAGGCCCCAGATGCGCGCAACCGTGGGCGACCAGCTTGTCCAGCACGGCAGGGTGGTCGGTCAGCACGACAAGGTCGGCGAGATCGTCGAAGTGCTCGGCCAGGAGGGCAACCCCCCGTACCGCGTCCGGTTCGAGGACGGGCACGAGGGCGTGTGCTCCCCGGGACCCGACACGGAGATCCGGCACCGGGAGACCACCACCGGGCCATGACTCAGCGCGGGGGCGGCGCCGGCTGCCCGTAGTGGTCGGCGACGACCCTCGCCATCGCCCCGATCCGGTCGGCCGCCACGTCCCTGGCGGCGAAGTAGACGTGCCCGCGCACCTGTGCGTGCTCCCCGGCCAGCGTCAGGTGCCGGGACAGCTCACCCGTCTCCTGCCACGCCGCGGGCTGCGCCGGGTCGCCGGCCTTGTACAGCGCCTCCCCCACGTAGAGCTGTGTCGAGCTGCCGCGGGCGACCTCCGCCCACCAGGGCACCAGCTTGGCGTAGTCGGCGGCGGCGAAGCCGATGTTCCAGTACAGCTGCGGGACGATGTAGTCGATCCAGCCCTCGCGCACCCACTTCCGCGTGTCCGCGTGCAGATCGTCGTACGTCTCCACACCTGCCTTCGTGTCCGAGCCGAGCGGGTCGGTCCCGGCGTTGCGCCACACCCCGAAGGGGCTGATGCCGAAGCGTGCGCTCGGCCGGACCTCCTTGACGCGGTCCGCCGTCTCCCGCACCAGCCGGTCGATGTTGTCCCGTCGCCAGGCGGCCCGGTCCGGGAAGCCGCCGCCGTGCTCGTCGTAGGCCGCGTCGTCGTCGAAGCTCTGTCCCGCCACGGGGTACGGGTAGAAGTAGTCGTCGAAGTGGACGCCGTCCACGGGGTACTTCGCCACCGCGTCCAGCATCGCGTCCTCGACGAAGGCGCGGACCTCGGGCAGCCCCGGGTCGTAGAAGAGCTTCCCGCCATACGTCACCACCCAGTGGGGGTTCTTGCGGGCTGGGTGGGAGGCGGCCAGGCGGGCCGGGTCGGCGTGGACGGCGATCCGGTACGGATTGAACCAGGCGTGCAGGTGAAGTCCCCGGGCGTGGGCCTCCTCGACGGCGGTGCCCAGCGGGTCCCAGCCGGGGTCCTTGCCCTGGGTGCCGGTGAGGTACTGCGACCAGGGCTCGTACGGCGAGGGCCACATCGCGTCCGCCGTGGGCCGGACCTGGAAGAACACGGTGTTGAGGCGGTTTTCGGCCGCCGTGTCCAGATGGGTAAGCAGTTCGGCGCGCTGCTGCGACGCGGTCAGCCCGGACTTCGACGGCCAGTCGCGGTTGGCCACGGACGCGATCCAGACGCCCCGCATCTCGGAGTCCGGTGCCCCGCCCCCGCGTCCGGTCGCGGCCGACGCCCGAGGCATCATCGTGAAAGCCGACAGCGCCGCCACGGCGAACGCCCTGCGTGAGACTCGTCCCATCCGCATGCCCCAAAAGCCGCGGATCCGCCCGGTCGCGGATCGCTCCGGACCCAGCATGCCCGAAGCAGACCCGCCCCCCGCGATCGATCATCGATACTTCGGAGTAACGTGCTCGAACGGAGCAGGCGCCGGGACCCGGCGAGCCTGCCCGGACGTGGATCAGCAGCGAAAGGGACGATGTGACGGACATCCCAGCGGGAGACATTGCACGCGTCGGAGTCGTGGGCTGCGGTCAGATGGGCGCGGGCATCGCCGAGGTGTGCGCCCGGGCCGGCCTGGACGTCATGGTCGCCGAGACCACCGGCGAGGCCCTGGAGATCGGCCGCACCCGGCTGTTCACCTCCCTGGCCAAGGCAGCCGAGCGCGGCAAGATCACCGAGGAGGAGCAGGAGGCCACGCTGGCCCGCCTGAGCTTCACCACGGACCTCGGCGAATTCGCCGACCGTGATCTGGTGATCGAGGCCGTCGTCGAGAACGAGCAGGTCAAGACGGAGATCTTCCAGGTGCTCGACCAGGTCGTGACCCGGCCCGACGCGATCCTGGCCTCCAACACCTCCTCGATCCCGCTGGTGAAGCTCGCGGTGGCGACGTCGCGGCCCGACCAGGTCATCGGCATCCACTTCTTCAACCCGGCCCCGGTGCAGAAGCTCGTCGAGCTGATCCCGGCGCTCACCACGTCCGAGGGCACGATCAGCCGCGCCCAGCTGTTCACCGAGAAGCTGCTCGGCAAACACGCCATCCGCGCCCAGGACCGCTCCGGCTTCGTGGTCAACGCGCTGCTGATCCCGTACCTGCTCTCCGCGATCCGGATGTTCGAGACGGGCATCGCCAGCCGCGAGGACATCGACAACGGCATGGAGATGGGCTGCGCCCACCCGATGGGCCCCCTGAAGCTGTCCGACCTGATCGGCCTGGACACGGTCGCCTCGGTCGCCCAATCCATGTACGAGGAGTACAAGGAGCCCCTGTACGCCGCTCCCCCGCTCCTCCAGCGCATGGTCGACGCGGGCCGGCTGGGCCGCAAAACGGGCTCGGGCTTCTACACGTACGCCTGACCGCCGGGCCTTTGCAGCCACCTCAACCCCGCCGCTCCTCCGGCCACGGCCGGACCCGGCGGCGTCCCCACTGACCCGCCTGCTCGCTCGTGCGACGGCGCAGCCAGCCCATCCAGAAGGCGAGCGGGGTGACGACGAGCGCGATCAGCAGCGACGTGTGCCACCCCTCCCCTGAGGTGAACCGGAGCATCAGGACCACCAGCGCGTAGAGCGCCAGCGTGCAGGCCGCGTTCTTCTGCCACCTCGTCATGGCGTCCCGGGTATCCCCCGAGGCCGATTACGGACGGTCAGATTTCGGCCAAACGGCGGGCCCGGCACCTGGGTTGGTGCCGGGCCCGCGGCATTCACACACCGTGTGCGCGCCGGGCTCGCATATGCCCTTCGCACACTCTCCCCAGGCGCCCACCAGGCGAGTTGACTCCTCATGCGCATGCAAGGGATGTGAAACGACTACGGAAAGGAGCGGACTCGTGACCGCCGATCCCGAGCATCCCGTCGTTCATGGAGAACTCGCAGAGTTACGACGCCGCCTCGATGTGGCCTACGCCCGTGTCGAGGGCGGGCTGGCCCTGCTCAGTCACCGCACCGAGGAGACAGCCAAGGAACTCGACGAGCTCAACACCCGGATCCACTCGCTCGAACACGCGCGCTGGCCGCTGCCCGCGGTCGCCGCCCTCACCGCCGTGGGTGCCCTCGTCGTGACGATCTGGCAGGCGCTGGGACATTAAGGGCCCGCCGTTTGGATCACGCCGCAGACGCGGGGGCCGGCACACGCATCTGCCGCGTTGTCGTCGTTGCCGACTCCCCCGCCTTGCGGCTGCACGCACCAGACCCCGCTCACCGGCACTGAAAAGCAGCGTCACTTTTCCCGCAACCTGATCCAAACGACAGGCCCCAGCTCAGGGCAACATGTCCTGACCGAGCCTGAGATGATGCAGCAGAAGTAACGCGGCCGCCATGTTGGCGGCCGGGACCTCGCCGCGGGCGACCATGTCGGGGACGAGCTTGAGAGGCACCCATTCCCGGCGGTCCGACTCGAAGTCGTCCACGGGGTGCCCGACATACTCGCCCTCGTCGGCCCAGTACACGTGGTGCCGGGCGTCGGTGAGCCCGTTGGACGGCTCCACGCTCATGAGGTGGCGCAGGGGTCCCGGCCGCCAGCCGGTTTCCTCCTCCAGTTCCCTGGCGGCCGCGCGGGCGACGTCCTCGCCGTCCTCGACCACCCCCGCCGCGAGTTCCCAGCCCCAGCTGTCGGTGATGAAACGGTGCCGCCAGAGCAGCAGCACCTCGTTGGCCTCGTTGACGACCGTGGCCACCGCAACGGGCCGCAGGCGTATGAGGAAGTGGTCCAGATGCCGGCCGTCGGGCAGTTCGACATCCGCGAGATTGACGCTGAACCAGCGGTTTGAGTACACAGCTTGTTCGTTGCGTTTCGTCCACTGCACGGTTCTGCCACCTTCCGTCGAGTAAGTGGCAATATCGCAGCAGGGACGTACGGACAGCAGGCGCACGGGAAGCGCCTCGGAGCGACACGGGCACCACCGCCCGGATCTACAACGGTACGCGCAACGCCCCGTCGATGAGTTCGGCCGCCTCGGCCGTGCCCGCGCAACCGCTGCGCACCAGGTGCTCCCGCACCGCGCGCAGCCGGTCGCGCAGCCGCTGGGACTCCATGCCCCGGGCCTGTTCGGCCATCTGCACGGCGATGGCCACCGCCTTGTCGGCGTTGCCCTGCCGCAGCTCGATGGTGCTGAGCATCGCCAGCCGGTGCACCCGGCCGCGGTCGTGCGCCGGGTTGTCGACGGCGGCCGCGGCATGCTCCCCGGCGGCCGCGATCTCCCCGAGGCTCAGCAGCGCCTCCGCCACCTGCACGTTGACCAGCCCGGGCTGGACATAACCGGTCTCGTCGGGCTCGTAACCGCGCCGGATGCGCTCGGCGGACTGCTCGGCCCGCCGGATGCAGGACAGGGCGCTGGTGCCGTCGCCGAGATGCGCGTACGCCTTGGCCTGCATCGCGTACAGGTCGGAGGCGAGCGCCGGGGTGATGTGTGTGCCGGCGGCCCGCAGCGCGGCCTCCGCGAAGGCCACGGTCTGCCGGTACTCCCGCATGAACAGCGACTGGTTGACGAGCAGGGCGATCACATACGCCCCGAGCCCCCGGTCCCCGCTGGCCTTGGCGAGCCGCAGCGCCTGGTGGAAGTAGCGCTGGGCGAGGCCGTGCGCGTCGGAGTCGTACGCGCAGATGCCGGCGACCGCGACCAACCCGCCGGTGGCCCGGTGCAGTTGCCGACCGGTCTCGTCGGTGTAGCCGCCGCGCAGCAGCGGGGCGGCCTCGGCGTTGAGGAAGCCGACGATCCGGGCCCGCGTCGCGATGCCCCCGGCCTTGCGGTACATCTGCTCGTAGTGTGCACGGGCGGACCGCAGCATCTCCAGGTCGCCCGTGGTGACCCGGTGTCTGCCGCCGCGTGAGACGTCCACGTCCTCGGGCGGGTTCTCCCACTCCCACACCGGCATCACGGCGGGCGTGCCGGTGAGCGCGGGCGCGCCCAGGATGTGCGGACGCTGCTGCTGGTCGGAGCGCCACAGGGCGGTGACCCGTTCGACGAACCCGGACAGCGAGCCGGTGTGCGGGGCGGACGGCTCGCCGGGCACGCCTAGGCCGATGTCGTCGAGGGTGACCGGCCGTTGCAGCCGGCCCGCGAGCACCTCGCAGATCAGGTCGGGCACCTGGCCCCGGGGCCGCTGCCCCTTCAACCACCGGGCGACGGCGGTGTGTTCGTACCTCAGGGACAGACCACGTGCCCGTCCCGCCTGGTTGACGTGTGCGGCCAGCCCCGCGTGCGAGATCCCCGCCTCGTCCAGGATCGCATCGAGCAGAGTGTTGGGCTGCATGTGGGCCCCCCGGATGGCTCGGTGCGGACAGATTAGTGGTTCCGTCTTCACACGGGGTGTGAACGGAGTGCTCGAATCCGCAGGGTGTGCACACTGTCGCTCAGAGTCGCCGACCGGTTGACTGAACTGCCTCGAAAGAGGCCGGCCGGGCCGCCGGCTCCCCCTCGTACAGTGCGGCGGCCCGCAACCGCCGTCCGCCCGGCTGCCTGCCCGACACTCCGTGGCGGGGCGGACGGCTCCGCCGGCTGAGCCGGGCGAGTCATCGCGGTTGCGTCTGGGACACACAGAATCGGACCGGCCCGAGAAGGCCGGTCCGATCATGTCGACAGCATGCTGGGGCGCGGGGAACCGCGTGAACGCCGAAGGCCGACCCGCAGCCGCCAACCCACCGCAGCTCCCCGCCCCTTGGGCGCTCAGCTCCGCAGTTCCGCACCCACACGCTCACCCGCGAGGGCCACCGCAGCGTCCCGGGCCGCGGAAGCCTCGTCCACGGTCAGTGTCCGGTCCGAGGCCCGGAACCGCAGCGCGTACGCCAGCGACTTCCGCCCCTCGCCCAGCTGCTCGGCGTTCTCGTACACATCGAACAGCCGGATGGACTCCAGCAGCTCCCCGGCTCCGTCCCGCAGTGCCGCCTCGACATCCACGGCCGGCACGAACGCGTCGACGACCAGGGCGACGTCCTGCGTGGCGACGGGGAACGTGGAGATCCGGGGTGCCGCGGCCGTGGCGTCACCTGCGGTCTCCACCGCGTCCAGGTCGATCTCCATCGCGCAGGTGCGCGCTGGCAGCCCGAGGGCCTTCACGACCCGCGGGTGCAGCTCGCCCGCGTGTCCCACGACCCGCTCGGCGCCGTCCACGGTGACCACCAGCTCGGCGCACCGTCCCGGGTGCCACGGCCCGTACTGGCCCTTGCGGATGACCAGCTCGGCGCCGGCCTCACGGGCGACGGACCGTGCGTATCCCCACCTCACCGAACTGGCCACCGAGCACGTCCTCAAGCCCGGCTACGACTACGCCGACGAGTTCACCTTCGGTCTCACCCTCA
>NZ_JBEXSH010000498.1:0-6648 GCF_040613555.1 Streptomyces sp. NPDC006265 | reverse complement strand
GGGCGGTGCCGTCCGTGGTGACGGGCTCCGGGGCGCCCGCGGCGGTGCCATCCGCCGTGGCCGGCTTCGAGGCGCCGGCGGCGCTCCCGACGGTCCCACCGCCCCCGTCGGTCGTGACGGCCGGGCCGGGAGGAACGGCGGCGTGCCCGGACGGCAGGGTGAGTGCCGGGCGCGCGGCGGAGAGCGGAACGGCGGGGACGGTGAGACCGGACAGCTCGTCCGTCTGGCGCGGTATGGCGAACGGCTCCCCCACCGGGGAACCGGACATGACGGCCTCGATCGCGATGCCCCGCACACCGGAGCCGCTCGTCACCGGACGGCTCACGAGCGTCACCCTTCGGCCGTCGGGCAGGGTCACCTCGGCGGCACCCCGTTGGGCACCGGAGATGAGCTCGGCGGCCTTCTCTTTGAGGATGGCCTGGTCACGGGGGTGGAACTCGCTCGCCAGCGCGTCCAATGCCACACCGCTGAGCGGACCGGCCGTTCCGGCCCCGGTGGCCAGGTACGTCCGCAGCAGGCCCCGCTCGCGCGCGGAGCTCTGCCCCAGCAGCCGCCGCTCGATGCCCTCGGCCGCCCGGCGGATGGCGACCCCCAGGGCGGGCCGCTCGAAGCCGCGCGGGTAGCCGAGGCACAGGACGCCCTCGATGCGCCCGCTGAGCGGGTCGCGGACGGGCAGCGCGACGCAGGCGCTCTGCTGGGAGCGCTCCGCGAAGTGCTCGGCGCCGTAGACACGGATGAGCTGCCGCTCCGCCAGGGCCAGCCCGATGCCGTTGGTACCGGCGACCTGCTCGGCGAACACGAACCCCGGGACGACCTGGATGGCCGGGAGCCTCCTGGCCATCACCGGGTCCCCGAAGCGGCGCAGCAGCACCGTCCCGTTCGCGTCGGCGACCGAGATGTTGACCTGGCTGCCGGCGAACGTGGCCTGCAGCCGGTCGAGCACCGGCACGGCCGCCCGGACGATACGGCCACCCGGGTCGAAGTCCTCCCGGTAGGGCAGGTCGAACGTGTCCGGTGACAGCTCCAGGGACCGGGAGCGCCGCCAGGAGTTCAGGATGGACGTCCGCACGCCCGTCTCGACCGGCTCGCCCTGCAGGAACAGCTCGCGAAGACTGGCGGGCCCCGTGCCGTCCGTCGCACGCCCCGCCGGCCTGGGCTCCTCGCCGGATCGAACCACGCTTCGCCTCACTTGCGCCCGCGATAATCCGCTGCTCTGAAGAGAATCTGGCATTGATGAGAATACGGGCATTAAGGGCGGGCGTCACGGCGCGCCGGGACCACGCGGGGCCGGCGGCCGACGGGTCGGCGCGGCGGGACCACCCGGTCCGGAGCGGCGGGACCGCGCTCACCCCAGGAAACTCAGGCGCACCTTCCGTTCCGGGTTGTCCCTGTTGGTGTCCACCAGGCACACCGACTGCCAGGTGCCGAGCTCCAGCCGGCCGCCCAGCACCGGCAGGGTCGCGTGGGGCGGGACGAGGGCGGGCAGGACATGGTCGCGGCCGTGGCCGGGGCTGCCGTGCCGGTGCTGCCAGCGGTCGTCGGCGGGCAGCAGGGTGTGCAGCGCGGCCAGGAGGTCGTCGTCGCTGCCGGCGCCGGTCTCCAGGACGGCGATGCCGGCCGTGGCGTGCGGGACGAAGACGTTGAGGAGGCCGTCGCGGCCGCCCGCCGCCTCCCGCAGGAAGGACTCGCAAGCGCCCGTGATGTCGAGGACCCTCTCCGCGGCACCGGTGCTGACGTCGAGAACTCGGGTGGTGAAGACATCTGACATGCCTCCATCCTGACGCACACGCCGCGCACCCCGGGCCACCACGGGCCACGCCGGACCGAGCGGCGACAGGGACGTGGGGTCCCCCGCCACAGAACGGAGGACCCCGCGCGTCACGGCCTGGTGACGGCCGAGCCGTCGTAGACGTTGTCGGGGGGCGTGACCGCCGTGATCGCCCGGACGAGCAGTGTCGACGGCTCCTGGCCCTCGACCACGACATCCGTGTTGATCACGATGACCAGGATGGCCTTCTGCGAGGGCAGGTAGACGGTCACATCGGCAGGCGGGTGACGGTGTCGGCCACACCGGTGGCGCGGCCGCAGCTCCCCCTGCCCGGCATCCACAGTCCGACGACGACACCGGGGATGCCGGCCTGCCCGCGGACCTCCGCGACGGCCCGGTCGAGCCGTTCGGTGAGCTCGAGGCCGAGACCGTGCCGCGGGGAGTCGCCACGGTCATGGCGGACGGCACCGGTGGCCGGGGCGGCCGTGGCGGGCATCGTCGCCATGGGGGCCGGCACGGACGCCACGAGCAGCGCTGCGGCGAACAAGACGGCGGGAGGGAGTACGTCGCCTCGGGGGCGCCTCTTCCGGAGGGGCGGGACGCGAGGAACATCACCACCCACACCGGTGCTTGGGACCGCCTTCCGATCCGCCGACGGAGGAGTCCACTCGATCGGAGCCACGCGCATCGGTCGCCGGGGAGATCCACAGGAGCGGATCCGCAGGGGAAGATCCATGACCCCGTCCCGGTTAGTAGAAGCGTGAACAACACGCGCGAGGTCGAGGTAGTCGTCATAGGCGCCGGTCAGGCCGGTCTGGCAGCCGCATATCACCTGCGGCGGTCCGGTTTCGAGCCGGGCCGCCACTTCGTCGTGCTCGACCACTCCCCCGCCCCCGGGGGCGCCTGGCAGTTCCGCTGGCCGTCGCTGACCTACGGCAAGGTGCACGGGATGCACGCCCTTCCGGGCATGGAGCTCAGGGACGCCGCCCTGGAGCGACCGTCCGCCGAGGTGATCAGCGAGTACTTCGACCGCTACGAGCGGACCTTCGACCTGCGGGTCAGGCGCCCGGTGGACGTAAGGACCGTGCGCGAGGAGTCCGGCGGGCGGCTGCTCGTGGAGACCTCGGATGGCGTGTGGTCGACCCGGGCGCTGATCAACGCGACCGGCACCTGGAACCGGCCGTTCTGGCCGCGCTACCCGGGCCAGGAGACTTTCCGGGGGCGGCAGTTGCACACCGCGCAGTACCCCGGACCCGAGGAGTTCGCCGGGCAGCGGGTCGTGGTCGTGGGTGGCGGCGCCTCGGCCACCCAGCATCTGCTGGAGATCACCTCGTACGCGGCGGCCACCACCTGGGTGACGCGGCGCCCTCCGGTCTTCCGCGAGGGCCCGTTCGACGAGGACGCCGGCCGCGCGGCGGTGGCGCTCGTCGAGGAACGGGTACGGCAGGGGCTGCCGCCCCGCAGTGTCGTCTCGGTCACCGGACTGCCGTTCAACGACGCGATCCGGCAGGGCATCGAGGACGGAGTGCTCGACCGGCAGCCGATGTTCGACCGCATCACGCCCATGGGGGTGGACTGGGAGGGGGGCCGCCACATCGACGCCGACGTCATCCTGTGGGCCACCGGCTTCCGCGCGGCCATCGGCCACCTCGCGCCGCTGCGGCTGCGCTCCCCGGGCGGCGGCATCCGCATGGAAGGCACGCACGCGGCCGCGGACCCGCGCATCCATCTGGTGGGCTACGGACCGTCGGCCAGCACCATCGGAGCCAACCGCGCCGGCCGTGCGGCCGTACGGGACATCAGACGACTGCTGGAGCGGGAGCCGGCCGCGGCGTGACACGGCTCGGGCCCCCAGGACCTCACCCGGCCGCCTGCGCCCCACTCTTCTTCTTCGTCTGCGCGTTGAACTCCGCGACGTTGCGCTGGTGTTCCTGGTAGTCCGCCGTGAAGCGGGTCTCGCCCGGGCGGACCGTGACGAAGTACAGCCAGTTGCCCGGGGGCGGGTTGATGGCCGCACGCATCGCCTCCTCGCCGGGGTTGCCGATGGGTGTGGGCGGCAGGCCCATGCGCTGGTACGAGTTGTAGGGGCTCTCGATCCGGGTGTCGCTCTCCGCCGTGCGGAGGGTGGAGCGGTTGAGGGCGTAGTTGATCGTGGAGTCCATCTGCAGCGGCATGCCGCGCTCGAGGCGGTTGAAGATCACCCGGGCCACCTTGCCCATGTCGGCCTTGGTGGCCGCCTCCGCCTGGACGATGCTCGCGATGGTGACGGCCTGGTACACGTTCATGGCGTTGCGCTGCGCCCCGGCGGCGATGGGCGCGCCGTTGAACTTCTCGTTCGCGGTGTCGACCATCAACGCGAGGAGCTTGTCCGGCGTGGCCTTCTCCGGGAGCGGATAGGTGGCCGGGAAGAGGTAGCCCTCAGGATTGCCCTCGGCGTCGTTCGGCAGTTTCAGGGCGGCCTTGTCCAGGGACTTCTTCGTGCTGCCGGCGGGCAGGGCGAGGGCCTTGTCGACAGCCGCGTACACCTGGCTCGCGCGCCATCCCTCGGGGATCGCCAGGGTCGTGGGCCGACTCTCCTCCTCGGTCCCGAGGGTCAGCAGCGGCACCGCCACGGCGGTACCGACCACGACGGCTCCGGTCGCGACGAGGGCGATGCGGCCCCTGCGCGTCAGTCGAATCGTGCTCCGTGGCGGAGTGTTCTTCTGCATGCGGGCACGGTAACCCGCATATCGCCATAAACCCGGCATATTTTCATCTTGTCGGTTCCAGTTGAGCGTCCCGGCGTACCAGCGCCGCGTACCGGCCGCCCTCCTCCAGAAGCTCCTCGTGCGTGCCGCGTTCGACCGCGCGGCCCGAGTCGAGGACCACGATCTGGTCGGCGCCGCGCACAGTGGACAGCCGGTGGGCGATGGTGAGGGTGGTGCGGTTGGCCGACAGGGCGTCGATGGCGTCCTGGACGGCGGCCTCGGTCCGGGTGTCCAGCGCGCTGGTGGCCTCGTCGAGGATGAGCACCGGCGGGTCGCGCAGGATGGTGCGGGCGATGGCCAGGCGCTGCTTCTCCCCGCCGGAGAAGCGGTGGCCGCGCTCACCGACGACGGTGTCGTAACCGTCCGGCAGGGCCGCGATGTGGTCGTGGATCTGGGCGGCCTTGGCCGCCTGGTGGAGTTCCTCGTCGGTGGCGTCGGGCTTGGCGAAGCGCAGGTTCTCGGCGACCGATGCGTGGAAGAGGTACGTCTCCTGCGAGACGACGCCGACCGCGCGCGCCAGGGTGTCGAAGTCGAGGTCGCGCACGTCGGTCCCGTCGAGGGTGACCCGGCCGCCGGTCACGTCGTAGAGCCGGGGCACCAGGTAGCCGAGGGTGGACTTGCCGGCCCCGGTGGGGCCGACGACGGCGAGGCTGCCGCCGGCCGGGACGGTGAGGTCGATGCCGTCGAGGACGGGGCCGGCCTTGCCGTCGTAGCCGAAGGAGACGTTCTCGAAGCAGACCTCGCCCTTGATCCGGTCCAGGCGCACCGGGTCGGGGCGCTCGGTGATGTCGATCGGCAGGTCGAGGTACTCGAAGATGCGCTGGAAGAGGGCGAGCGAGGTCTGGATCTGCACTCCGGTCGACAGCAGACTCACGGCCGGGCGGAACAGGCCTTGCTGGAGCGAGACGAAGGCGACGATCGTACCGATGGAGACCTCGGGGCCGCCCATCTGGAGGGCCATGCCGGCGGTCCAGTAGATGACGGCGGGCAGGGCGGCCATGACGATGGTGATGACGGCCATGCGCCACCGGCCGGCCATGTTCGACCGCACCTCCAGGTCGACGAGTTCCTCGGACTCGTCGGAGAAGGACTTCGTCAGCGAGTCGGAGCGGCCCATCGTGCGGCCGAGCAGGATGCCGCTGACGGAGAGCGACTCGGTGACGGTGGCGGCCATCGCGGCCATCTGCTTCTGCCGTTGGGTGGTGATCTTTCGGCGTTCGTTGCCGACCCGGCGGCTGATCCACACGAACACCGGCAGCAACAGCAGGGAGACGACCGTCAGGCGCCAGTCGAGGGCGATCATCGCAACGATGGTGGCGACCACGCTGGTGACGTTGGAGACCAGCGAGGTCGCGGTGGAGGTGACGGTGGCCTGCATGCCGCCGATGTCGTTGGCGATGCGGGACTGCACCTCACCCGTGCGCGTGCGTGTGAAGAAGGCGAGGGACATGCGCTGGAGCCGGCCGTAGACGGCGGTGCGCAGGTCGTGCATGACGCGCTGGCCGACGGTCGTGGAGATCAGGGTCTGCAGGACTCCGAAGACGCTGGTGAGGACGGCGCTGAGGATCATGCCGAGGGCGAGCAGGCTGAGCAGGCCCGTGCGCCCCTCGGGGATCGCGACGTCGAGGATCTCCTTCAGCAGGAAGGGCGTGGCGACCGAGACCAGTGACGCGGCACCGACCAGCAGGCCGACGATCGCCAGGCGGCCCCGGTAGGGGCGGAAGAGGCCGAGGATGCGGCGGACCTGCCGGGGCTGCTCCTTCGAGTCGGCCGGCGGGGTCCAGGGGGCTTCACGGTCGGGATGCATGGGCTCCTACGAGGGGTGCGGCGGATCGGATCACAGCTCATTGTTACCTATGCTCACAATGAACAGCATCCTGATATTGTTCCCACATGACCACGCCCGACCCCGACGGCCTGCTCGCCGAGCAGTTGCTGCGGCTCACCCGCCGGGTCCACCGCATCCAGAAGCGCCATCTGGAGCACCGCGACCTCGGCATCACCCCGGCCCAGTCCCGGCTGTTGCGCACGCTGGCGCACTGGGGCGCGCCGCCGCGCATGGCCGACCTGGCCGAGCGCCTCGAGGTGGTGCCGCGGGCCGTGACGACGCTGGTCGTCTGCCTGGAGGCGAGC
>NZ_JBEXSH010000497.1:0-6685 GCF_040613555.1 Streptomyces sp. NPDC006265 | reverse complement strand
CGGTGAGCCGCCAGCGGCCGAAGCCCTCGCCGAGGTCGGCGTTCAGGTCGATCGAGGTCATGTGCCGTGTCTCCTGTCAGGCCACGCGGTACTGCTCGTCGCGGGCGTCGGTGAGGAACATCTGCCCCGGGGCGTGCGTGAGGGCGAACGGCGGACGCGAGGCCATCACGGCCGCCTGCGGGGTCACTCCGCAGGCCCAGAACACCGGGATGTCGTCCGGCTCGGCGGCCACCGGGTCCCCGAAGTCGGGGCGGCCGAGGTCGTCGATGCCGAGGCCCGAGGGATCGCCGCAGTGCACGGGGCTGCCGTGCACCGCCGGCATGAGGCTGCTCTCCCGGATCGCCGCCGCCAGCTGCCGGGGCGGCACCGGCCGCATGGACACCACGAGGGGCCCGTGCAGCCGCCCCGCCGGACGGCACCGCCGACTCGTCACGTACATCGGGACGTTGCGGCCCTGCTCGACGTGGCGGATCGGAACGCCCGCCTCGTCCAGCGCCCACTCGAAGGTGAAGCTGCACCCGATGAGGAACGACACCAGGTCGTCCCGCCAGTGGGCCCGCACGTCCGTCGGCTCGTCCACCAGCTCGCCGTCCCGCCACACCCGGTAGCGCGGCAGGTCGGTGCGCAGGTCCGCGCCCTCGGCCAGCACGGTCGTCCAGGAGCCGGCGTCCGTGACGTCGAGGACCGGGCAGGGCTTGGGATTGCGCTGGCAGAACAGCAGCATGTCGTAGGCCCAGTCGGCGGGCACCGAGATCAGGTTGACCTGGGTGTGGCCCGCCGCGACCCCGGCCGTGGGACCCGTCAGACCCTCCCGGAAGCGGGAGCGGGCCGTTCCGGGGCTCCACGCGTGCGCGTCATCGTCGACGAGGACCACCGGATGGTCCCCGACGCCGGTGCCCGTGCGGTTCACGCGAGCTCCTTCCCACGCGTCTCCGGCAGCCCGAGCAGGGCCAGGGCCGCGATGCCGTAGCCGATCGCGCCGAAGACCAGCGCGCCGCCGACACCCCAGCTGTCGGCCAGGAACCCGACCATCGTGGGGAACACGGCCCCCACCGCGCGGCCGGTGTTGTACGTGAAGCCCTGCCCCGTCCCGCGCACCGCCGTCGGGTACAGCTCGCTCAGGTAGGACCCGAAGCCGCTGAAGATCGCCGACATGCAGAACCCGAGCGGGAAACCGAGCATCAGGACCAGGGTGTTGGCGCCGCTCGGGATGTTCGCGTACGCCAGGATGCAGAGCGCCGACAGCAGCGCGAAGAGCCAGATGTTGCGGCGCCGGCCCAGCTTGTCGGTGAGGTAGCCGCCGGTCAGGTAGCCGATGAAGGCGCCCGATATGAGGAACGTCAGATAGCCGCCGGTGCCGACGACCGACAGGTCGCGCTCGGACTTCAGGTACGTCGGCACCCAGGTGGCCAGCGTGTAGTAGCCGCCCTGGACACCGGTGGAGAGCAGCCCCGCGAAGAGGGTGATCCGCAGCAGGCCGGGCTTGAAGATCGCCGTGAACGAGCCCTTCTCCGCGCTCTGTTCACGCGCCGCGGCCGCCTCGGGGGCGTCGTGCACACTGCGCCGCAGCCAGATGACGAGCAGCGCGGGCAGCGCCCCGGTCCAGAACATGATGCGCCAGGCCAGGTCGTCGCCGGCCACCGAGAAGACCAGCGTGTAGACGATCACGGCGAGGGCCCAGCCCACGGCCCACGAGCTCTGGATCGCGCCGAGCGTGCGCCCCCGGTGCTTGGCGCTCGCGTACTCGGCGACCAGGATCGCGCCGACCGCCCACTCGCCGCCGAAACCGAGGCCCTGGAGCGCGCGGAAGACCAGCAGCGTCTCGTAGTTGGGCGCGAAACCGCAGGCGACGGTGAACACCGCGTAGGTGATCACCGTGACCATCAGGGCCCGCACCCGGCCGACGCGGTCCGCCAGCACGCCCGCGAGGGCGCCGCCGACCGCGGAGACCACCAGCGTGACCGTGGTGAAGAGACCGGTCTGGCCGCTGTTCAGGCCGAAGTAGGCGGACAGCGCGACCATGCTCAGCGGCAGCGTGAAGTAGTCGTACGAGTCCAGGGCATAGCCGCCGAAGGCGCCGGTGAAGGCGCGGCGGCCGCGCGGGCCCAGGGCGCGCAACCAGCCGAACGCCCCGTCGTCCGAGGTGCGTTCGGTGGTCGCGGGGCGTGGGTCGTCGATCTGGGCCTGCGGTGGAGGGGTCGTGCTCATGGGCACCTCGCAGAGGGAGGACGGAGGGCGCTTCGGAGTGAGCCGTGCCGTACGGAGGCGGTCGGCGCCGCGGTGCGGAAAGCGACGCCGTGCGTAGCACCGTAGAGGATTGTTCAACGATCCCTCAATACCCATGTTGGTTCGTTCTTGTGATCTGCGATTGAATTCCGGCATGGCAGAGCAGCTGAAGGACCTCGCCGACGACCGGGCCCTCCTGGGACGCACCAGCACCGCGGAACGGGTCTCGGACATCCTCAGGAGCCGCATCGCCGAGGGCTACTTCCCGCCCGGGACCCGCCTGTCGGAGGACAGCATCGGCGGCGCGCTCGGCGTCTCCCGCAACACCCTGCGCGAGGCGTTCCGGCTGCTCACGCACGAGCGTCTGCTCGTCCACGAGCTCAACCGGGGCGTCTTCGTCCGGGTCCTGACCGTGGAGGACGTCGAGGACATCTACCGCACCCGGCGGCTCGTCGAGTGCGCCGTTGTCCGCGGTCTCGGTGAGCCGCCGTACGGCCTGGACGGGCTCGCCGGGGCGGTCGAGGAGGGGCGGACGGCGGCCCGGGAAGGTGACTGGAAAGCGGTGGGTACCGCGAACATCCACTTCCACCGGGAGCTGGTCGCTCTCGCCGCGAGCGAGCGCACCGCCGAGCTGATGCGGAGCGTCTTCGCCGAACTGCGGCTGGCCTTCCATGTGGTGGACGAGCCACAGCGACTGCACGAGCCGTACATCGCACGAAATGTCGAGATTCTTGAGGCTCTTCAGGGCGGGGACCGTGAGGAGTCCGAGCGTCTGCTCGCCGGGTACCTCGACGACTCGCTGGAGCGTGTGGTCGAGGTGTACCGGCGGCGGGTCGGTGACGACGGCTGAAAGGCGTCGGCTCAGGGGGTCGGCGAGGACGGCTGAGGGCTTCGGCTCAGGGGGCGTACCGCGTCGTTTGGGTTGTTGTCAGACCCAGGACCTAGTCTGTGCACCGTGACTTCGCCTGCATCGACGGACAGCGTTCCGCCCCAGCTCAGCGCGGGGCCGCGCCCCGCCCCGGGGCCGGCCGCCGACGAGGGCCTGGCGCGGCGCCTGCGCGCGCTCGCCTGCACCGCGCCGTTGCACGACCTGGACGCGCGCAAGGCCAATCTGGCCGGCGCGTACTCGGTGTACGGCATGGCGGAGGTCGCCCTCGCGGCCATCGACCTGGTCACCCTCAACATGGACTTCGACACGGGGGCGGACCACGACCAGATCGTCGCCCGGCTCATCCCGCGCATCGCCGCCCAGGCCCCGCAGCGGCCCGCCGCCGAGCACGAGCGGGTGGCCCGCTGGGTCCTGGAGAACCTGGTCAACGTCGGCAGCGTCGACCGCGGCTTCCGCGCGGTGTACGGCACGTTCGGCGCGGACGGCACCTATGTACGCCGCGACTACGACTTCAAGCTGATCGAGGAGGTCCCGGGCGCCGGCGGCACGGTCTACCTCCGCACGACGGACGAGGCGGTCAACGTCCTCGTGGGCGCCCTCGACACGGACGTCACCAGCGCGCAGATCGCCGCCGAGGTCAAGCTCGAGGTGCTGATCAGCCGCGGCCGGCTCGCCGACGCCCAGCTCGCGGCCGAACAGGCCCGCTACCGCACCGTGCAGTACTCGGAGACCCTGCGCCGCGCCCTGGACGCCACCCGGCGCAACGTGCGCGCGGTGGACTGGCTCTCCACCGTGCCCGACATGATCGCCGAGGCGCTGGAGCACGTCGCCGACCGCTACCGTCACGAGAACGCGATCCTCACCAACATCCGCAAGGCGCGGGACGAGTCCGAAGACCCCGAGCAGAAGCGTCGTGCCGCCGAGCTCGTCGACATCGTCAAGGACTGCATCCGCCGGCACACACAGTTGCAGTCCCGGCTGCTGGAGGCCGGACCGCTCTTCCGCGCCGAGCAGGACCGGCAGGCCTTCGCCACACCGATGACCACGTCGGGGATCGACCTCTACGGGCATCTCGTCTCGCCCGTCCTCCCGCTGCCGCTGGAGCAGGCCGTCCGCGTCACCGACGCCTTCTTCGGCCGCGGCACCGGGCTGCGCACGCCGGTGTCCGTCCGGGTCGGCGACCTGGTCGACATACTGCTGACGCCGCCGGTGGAGCGGGAGCACCTGGGTGCGGAGATGCCCGAGCCGGACCTGATCGCCACGCCGGACGACAGCCGGTTCAGCGAGGAGCAGATGGCGGCGGCACAGGAGCTCCTCGACCTGCCGGCGGACGCGCCGCGCCGGTTGTCGGGGCTGCTGGCACAGGCCAGGCGGCGGGACCCCGAGCTGCCGTACCTGGTGGCCCTGCTGGCGGTGCACGCCGCCAGTCCGCCGGTCGGCACGGCCTACCGCCAGGGCGAGCAGAAGCTGCTCTTCGCCGTGGACGACGGGACCGAGCTCGACGACCCGGAGTTCGGCGGGGCCGACCTGATCGTCGGTACCGCACTGCTGGACGCGGCGGGGATGGCGGCGGACCGGACGGAAGCAGCATGAGTCAGTACGAGTGGCACAAGGAGTCCCGACCGTGAGCGAGCATGTCGAGTGGAGCGAGCCGGACGGACCGGCGCCCGCGGCCGGCGCCGCCGTCACTCCCGCCGACGCCGCCGACGCGGCCCGGCTCGTGTCGTTCGGCCTGCAGCCCAAGCTGCAGCCCGCCCGTGACCAGGAGTACGCGGACCTGCTGCGGCGGTACCGCGAGGACCCGCCCTTCGCACGGCTCGCGGACGCCGTGGCGACCGGGCTCGGGCTGATCGTGCTGGAGGTGTCCCCCCGCGCGGGCATGGCCGTGACCGCCGCCGAGGACTCGGTGTTCGCCATCCGCATGGGCGACTACGCGCGTCGTACGTCCGCCGACGGCGGTGACCGGTTCCTGCACGGGCTCGCCCACCTCGCCGTCGCCGCCATGGCGTTCCCGCGCCCCGAGGACCTCGCCGACGACGGCTACATCGGCCGGGTCTCGGTCAACGGCGTCGACGCCTTCGTGCGCCAGGCCTGCCGCCGCCTGGAAGAGCGCGCCGACGAGCAGGGCGAGAACACCGACCCGGCGACCGACGCACCCGGCCTGGAGGCCGCCTGGCGGATCTGGGTGCGGCGCAGCGCGACCGGTGCCACCAAGGACGCTCGCCGCCTGGCCGGTTCGACCACCGGCATCGTCGCCAAGGCGGTCGCCTTCCTCACCGACTCCGGATTCCTGCAGCGCACAGGCGACGACCACGGCGGCACGTACCGCACGACCGCCCGCTACCAGCTCCAGGTCCGCGACATGGCCGGCAGCGCCGCCATGGCCGAGCTGCTGGAACTGGGCGTCGTCCCGGTCACCGACGGCACTCCGACGCTGCTGCCCGCCGAGGAGAGCGACGACCTGGAGCTGGTCGCCGACGCCGGGCTGCCGTTCCACTCCTCCTGAACTCCCCATCTCACGAAGACTTACGAGAGTCCGCCATGTACGAGCTGTCCCGGGTCCGCCTCTACTCGATCGGGCCCGCCGGTGCGCGCTACGCCGACACCGTGCTTGACCTGCGGGGGGTGGGCGAGATCGTGCCCGACCCCGCGCCCACGCAGGCGGAGTTCTTCGAGGAGGAGCCGGTCGGCCCGCCGCGCCGGCCCGCGCCCGCGGGTGTGCTCTTCCTCGAGAACGGCGGCGGCAAGTCGGTGCTGCTCAAGCTGATCTTCTCCGTGATGCTGCCGGGCCACCGCAACACCCTCGGCGGCGCCAGTTCCGGCGTGCTGCGCAAGTTCCTCCTCGCCGACGACTGCGGGCACGTGGCGCTGGAGTGGCAGCACGTGCTGACCGGCGAGTGCGTCGTCGTCGGCAAGGTCAGCGAGTGGCGCGGACGGCAAGTCTCCAACGACCCGCGGAAGTTCGCCGAGGCCTGGTACTCCTTCCGGCCCGGGCCCGGACTGAGTCTGGACGGTCTCCCGGTCGCGGAGTCCACCGCAGTACGGGCCCCGGTCGAGGGCCAGTCCAGTGCGCGCGGGCGGCGCCGCACCATGAAGGGCTTCCGCGACGCCCTCACCGAGGCGGGCAAGAACTACCCGCACCTCGAAGTGCACTGGGAGGAGACCCACGACCGCTGGATCGAGCACCTCGGCGACCTCGGCCTCGACCCCGAACTCTTCCGCTACCAGCGCGAGATGAACGCCGACGAGGGCGAGGCAGCCGGTCTCTTCGCAGTGAAGAAGGACGCCGACTTCACCGACCTGCTGCTGCGTGCCGTCACCGACACCCGCGACACCGACGGGCTCGCCGACCTGGTCAGCGGCTTCGGCAACAAGCTGGGCCGGCGCGCCGAACTGATCGCCGAGCGCGACTTCACCGCCGGGTCCGTCGACCTCCTCGGGCGGATCGTCGAGGCCGCCGAGGCCCGCTCCCGCGCGCGTGACATCCACGCCGGAGCCGAGCGCCGTACCCGGACCCTGGCCCGCAGGCTGACCGCGCGCGGCGTGCAGGAGCGGGTCCGGGCCGCCGAC
>NZ_JBEXSH010000496.1:0-6687 GCF_040613555.1 Streptomyces sp. NPDC006265 | reverse complement strand
GCGCGTGGTGGACATGCCCCTGGGTGAGCAACTTCCGCGCATCTGCTGAGACATCCGGAGCAATCGGGGCCCGGACCGGCGTGTGCGCGGCCGGTGTCACCCCGGCCGCGCACACGGTTGTGATGCGGACGCCCGCCGCTCTCAGACGTGCCGCACCGGAATGGCCCTGGTTCCCGTCTTCGCCTCCGGGACCGGGACCCTGATGGTCAGGACACCGTCCTCGTACTCCGCGGTCGCCTCGTCGCCCCGCGCACCGGCGGGGAGCCGGACGGCACGGGCGAAGGTGCCGTAGCGGAACTCGGTGCGGTGTTTCTCGGTGGTCTGCTCGGTGCGCTCGGCGCGCAGCGTCAGCAGCCCTTCTTCGACGGTGATCTCGACATCCTTGTCGGGGTCGACACCGGGAAGTTCGGCCCGCACGGTGTACATGCCGTCCCCGAGGTGTTCCTCGATGCGGATGCCGTGCAGCCCGGGGGCGACGTGCGCCCCGGGGAGCCCCGTCTCCGCCCAGCCGAACAGGTCGGGCCAGCCCGGCAGTCGTTCCAGCATGCTGGTCATGTCACCCTCCTTCCTACAGTTTCAGTCTCCGTCGGCCGAGTTCAGGTGACGAGGGCCGAACGGCCTCGGCCTGTAGGGTCGCCCGGCCCGTCGCTCGCAGGACGCTCATGCCCTCGGCTGTGGCGTGGAACGTCGCCCTTCCTCCTCCTGCGCCAGATCCGGTTCGAGGGCGGGACGGTGCGGGGGTCCGGTGAGCTCGGGACGTACGTCCACCACTCCCTCGACGGACCGCACGAGACGCACGGCCAGCGGTACGACTGAAGTGTCGGGCACGCGGCCGGTGAGCGTGACGACGCCCTCGTTCACCTCGACGCGGACCGAATCGATTCCGTCGGGCAGCCGTCCGGCCAGGACCTCGTGCCGGATCTCCTCCGCGATGTCGTGATCGGGCCGCAGAAACACCCGCAGCAGGTCCGAACGGCTCACGATCCCGCGCAGCACACCATCGTCGTCGACGACCGGCAGCCGCTTGATCTTGTGCCGGGCCATGAGACGGGCGGCCTGGGCGAGGGTCGCGCCGGGGTGGACGGTGACGGCCGGGAAGGTCATCAGATCGGCTGCGGTGATCGCCTGTGCCTTCTCAAGCCCCTCCGGGGGCCGGGCCCGGGGCCCCCGGTCGGGGGCGCTGTCGCGGAACTCCTCCTTGCGCAGCAGATCCGCCTCGGAGACGACGCCGATCACCCGTTTCCGGGTGTCGACGACGGGCAGTGCGCTGATCCGCTGCCCTTCCACAGTCCGCACGATCTCCTTGAAAGTCGCACCGGCGGCCAGAGCGACAACGGTGCGGGTCATCACATCGCTCACTGTGTACACAGAGCCGTGCATGACGTCCTCCACTGCCTGGGAAGGTTTGCCGTCGCTTCCAGGCTCGCCCATACCCCCCGGGACGTCATGGGCCGAACGGCCCGATCCACTCCCGGCCCCGATGGCCCGACCAGGGCCGGTCGGCCCTTCCTCCGACGCGCCGGTCCGGGCAACGTGGAGTACGGGGAGCCCCTGCTGAGTGAGGTCACCATGCAATCCTCTGAACTTGTTCCACGGGTGGTCGTGGGCGTGGACGGATCTCCTGCCTCCCGTGCCGCGTTGCGGTGGGCGGTGCATCACGCACGGATGGTCGGCGGTGCCGTGGAGGCGATCTATGTCTGGGACACGCCGTCCGCCCGGGGCTGGAGCGGACCGGCGGTCGACCCGGACTTCGATCTGGAGCAGGCGCGGGAGCGGTTCGCGCAGGAGTTGCGCACCGTCTTTCCGGGCGGGCAACCGCCACGGTTGCAGGAACACCTTGTCCAGGGCGACCCGTCGGAGGCGCTGATCCAGGCCTCCGAAGGGGCCGAACTTCTCGTCGTCGGCCGTAGGGGAATCGGCGGCTTCGCCCGGGCGATGCTGGGGTCCGTCAGCCAGCGATGTGCCCAGCACGCAGCATGCCCGGTCGTCGTGGTCCGTCAGGAGAAGGATCCCGCCCGCTGATCGTGACCCCGTGATCCCCTTCACCGGAAGGCCGCGTGGATCTCCTCCCCGCCGGCGTGGTGAGAAACGAGCGGGAGCTCCTCGCCGGGCTGCAGCACCGTCCGGGGAGTGGGCGCTGTGGGGTCGCCGTTCCGGACGATGGTCGCCACGATGTGCCCTCGGGCAGTTCGACGGCGCCGAGCGGACGGCCGGCGGCCTTCGGCCCGGCCGTGGTGGCGCTCCGATGATCCCGACGCCCGTGCTGCTCAGTCGCAGCAGGGCCACGGTGTCCGCCGCCCCGTGGCCTCCTCGATGAGGGACGCGATCGGGGCGGCCGTCGGCACGACGCTGTCCGGTCTCCACGCGTCACCTCGACCACCTGGATCTCGCCTTCGACCTCGAACTCGGTGACGTGTCACCCCGTGAGGTGGGGCTGCAGCGTGGAACGGATGAGGAGCGTCTCGCCGTCGCCGAAGCGGACGTCGTGGGCCGCGAGTCGCTGACATGCGACGTCCGACGTGAGGCCCGGGGTGGAACCGGCCAAGGCCGGGCAGACGTCGGGTGGAGCAAGGGCGTACACCTCTGGCCCGGTCTCCGGCGGTGACATGTCAGCGTGTTCGGGATCGGTGATCCTGTGGCCCCGCTGCGGGCGGAGCATCTTCATGGCGGGAGGAGGTGAGCCCTCCGGCGGATGGTCGTCCCGGGCTCGCCTCCGTCTCCCGGGCCGCCTCGCCGTCGGCGGCGCACCGGATTTCCAGCTCCACCTCCGGGGCCTGGGCCAGCGTGTTCGTCACGGTGCAGTGGGAGACCACCGCGCGCAACGCCGCCTCCCGCCGCGGAGGCAGGGCCGGGGCCATGACGGTCAGCGAGATGGCTGCGACTCGGGGCGGCCGGTCGTCGGCCATGCTGTACTCCGCGCGGACGGACAGGCCCTCCCGGCTCGCGCCGTGCCGGTCGAGGTAGCGGCCCGCGTAGTGCGCCGCGCAGGAGGCCACCGCCGCGACGAAGAGCTCCACCGGGGTGGGTGCGGTGTCCTTCCCTCCGTCGGAGAGTGGCTGGTCGACCGTCAGCACGTGCCCGCGCACTCGTATCTCGTAGGCGTCACCCGCGATCGGCACCACTTCCGCCGCTCCTGGCGGGCCCGCCGGTTCCGGATCCACCGCGGCGGCCTGGAACAGCAACAGTCCGGCCAGGCGCCGGGCCTCCTCGGCTGTGAGCGATGCCCACAGTTCCCCCGCGTCATGGGGTGCGAAGGAGGCGTCCAGGACGACGCGTCCCATCGGAGCCGGCAGCCCCTGCGGGGCGAAGCGGGTGACGTTGATCGTGCGGCCACAACGCGTTCTCATCTTCATCACGACCTCCCTGTCGGGCTGGCTTCGCCGCGACGGCCGGGCCGGTCCCGGTGCACCGTCGTCCCGGCGGAGCTGTCTGGGGCCGAACAGTCCCCGCCGTGTCCCGAAAGTCCTCCGAGGCGCGCATGCGCTCAGGCGTCGTCGGCCGTGATGCGGCGCCCGGTCAGACGGTCGACGACGATCGACACCCACAGCGTGCGCCGGCCTCCGGCCCAGGGCTTCGTGTGCGCCTGCTCCTCGAGGGTGCGGATCGCATCGACGTCCGTGACGGCCCGGGCCCGGCCGACCACCAGGACGCTCCAGCCCTGGCTCAGCGCATCGTCGACGTGGTCGACCTCGAAGGCCACCTCGTTCCCCACAGCGCCGGCCGGGGAGGCGTCGGGTGCGGTACGGAAAGCGATGGCGTCGTCGACCACTTCATAGTTGACGGGGAAGACGGCGGGTCCGCGCGGTGTGGTCAGTGAGACCCGCCCGACGCCGTGTGTCGAGAGCAGCGCGCGGCACTCCTGCTCACCGAGGTCCCGCAGGCGGGGGTGGTAGAGCGCGTTTCCCTGGCCTGGAGGCCGCTCCTGGTCACCGCCCTGGAGTCCCAGGAGTGTGGTCCCCAGCGCGTCGGCCACGCGCAGGAGCGTCCCCAGGCTCGGGTCGGATGCGTGCGTCTCGAGGTAGGCGAGGTACTCCGGTGACATGCGGGCGCGGCGGGCGGTCTCCTGGAGGCTCAGTCCTTGCCGCAGCCGGGCCGCGGCCACGCGTCGGCCGATGTCACCCGACTGGGGGGAGACGCCCGTGTCGCCTGCCAATGGCGGGCCGCTCGATGGGGGCTCCTCCAGTCCTCCTTCGTGAATGTGGGCGTCCGGCCCCGGAAAGACCAGCGTGACATCGCCCGTGTCCGACCACCGGACGTCGTACGGCGGTGTCCCGTCCTCGTGATGGAGGCCGACGATCTCTCCGTCGCGCCGGACGACGCCGGTGGACGGGCTTTCGACGATCAGCCGGTCGCCAAGGTGGGCGTGCATGGCCGTGCCCTCTCCGTCGATGGCTCTCTCTCCAGCATCACGCGGGGACGAAGCCGGCACCAACGGGCCAAAGGTCCCGACGGACCGGGACGAACAGACCCCCTGCTCTGCACCAAGGCCCCAAGCGCACGACCATGGCCTCCGGTCAGGCTGAAGGTGCGAAGACATGCGGACGACCGCAAGGTCGGCGCGCGCCGCAGTCGGTCGCAGGACCCGAGGGAGGAGCGTCATGCAGCACCGCACCGTCGGAGACCTCATGACCCACGGCGTCGTCCTGGCACGACGGCACACACCATTCAAGAACATCGTCAGTCTGCTGTCCGAGAACGAGGTGACGGCCCTGCCCGTGGTCGACGACCTCGGCCACCCGGTCGGAGTGGTGTCGGAAGCCGACCTGCTCCGCACGGTCGCGGCACGGCCCGACCCCACCGGCCTGCCGCGGTCGCCGAACGCGTCGAACGGGGCTCGCGCCGCGAACGACGGCATCACGGCCGAGCAGCTGATGAGCGCTCCCGCGGTCTGCGCGCGGCCGGAGTGGACGGTCGTCGAAGCCGCGCGTCTCATGGACACCGAAGGCGTCAAGCGGCTGCCCGTGGTGGACGAGGCGGAGACGCTGGTCGGCATCGTCAGCCGTGGTGATCTCCTGCGCGTCTTCCTGCGCCGGGACGACGCGCTGCGCGACGAGATCGCCGGTGACGTCCTCGTCCGGACAATGGGCCTCGCCCCCTCCGACGTGGCCGTGGACGTGCGCGACGGCCGTGTGACCCTCAAGGGCCGGGTGGAGACCGAGCAGATCATCCCCGTCATCGAGCGGCTGTGCCGCGGCGTCGACGGCGTGGTGTCCGTGCACTCGGCTCTGTACCGCCGCCGCCTGCACGAGACTGCTGGCTGAGGCCCTGCCCCGCCGGCGACGCCCCTGACGCACACGGTCCGGGAGGTGAGCACGATGGCTCCGAGCACAACCGTCCGGCGATCACACCTGTGGCGCTGGCGCCGCAGCCCGTTGCGCCGCCGCGAAGACGTCTTGGAGGCCTGGATCCTGCTGGCCGCCTGGCTCGTGACGGCCGTGGCCGGCCCTGTGGCGGGTGTACTGAGCGCCCGGGGCACGGTGGACGCGCTCGCCCGGCAACGCGCGGAGCGCCGCCCGGCCACCGCCGTCCTGGTCGGCGAAGCGCCCCGCAGCTTCGTCAGCGGTGAGGTGACCGTTGACCACGTCATCGCGACAGTGCGCTGGACCGCGGCTGACGGCACATCGCACACCGGCAGGACCCAAGTTGACGCCGGTTCGAAGGCCGGGGAGCGGGTCGCCGTGTGGATGGACCAGGAAGAACGGCTCACGACCCCGCCGCAGACACCGGGCCAGGCGGACATCGAGGCAACGTTCATGGGGGCCGCCGCATTCTTCGGCGTCGCCACCGCGGCAGCCGCCGGATTCTACGGAGCGCGCGTCGTCCTCGACCGGCGCCGGAGCCGTGGGTGGGACACGGAGTGGCGGAAGCAGGGATCGTGGTGGGGTCGTGCGAGCAACTGACCCGGCCGGCCCGAAGCCCGAAGGACGGCCCGAGAGGCCCGTCTGCCTCACGACATCGTGCTGCCGCAGTCAGTCCCGAAGCAGGCGCAGGAGAAGAAAGCCATGGTCGACGACGCGACACTCCGGGCCCGGACCACGGCGCCGGACGTCTGCAAACCGATCCTGGTCGGTGCCGACCCCGGTCCGGACAAGCGGATGGCCCTGGCCTGGGCCGCCGATGAGGCAGACCGGCGTGATCTGCCCATGAGACTGGTGTACGCGCAGGGTGAACCCGTCCCCGGCAACCGCCCCGAAGGGGGCCTCCCCTCGTGGGAGCTCGGGCTGGTCGTAGGCACCCGCGGGCACGGCGGCTTCAGCGGCATGCTGCTGGGCTCCGTGAGCCCGGGCGTCCTCCACCACGCACGCTGCCCGGTCCTGCTGCTCCCCCACTCGCCACAACGGCAGCGGCCCACAAGCGCCCCGGAGACAAGGACCACGTCATGACGAAGCCCGTGGTGGTCGGCCTGGACGGTTCTCCGTCAAGCCTGGACGCGGTCGCCGCCGCGGCGCACGAGGCCGAACTGCGAGAGGCGCAATTGCGCTTGGTTCACGCCTTCGGCTCACCGCCCCTCCACGCACTACCTGGCGGGCCACCGTGGAACCCGGCCGCGGCCGGAATTCGAGAGCTGCTGGACGGCACCCTGACGGCGGCCGAGCGCCGGGCACACGATGTGGCTCCGGGCATCGACATCGCACGCGACGTCACGGTGGGCGAGCCGTTGACGGTGCTGGAGATCGCTTCGCGCAC
>NZ_JBEXSH010000495.1:0-6700 GCF_040613555.1 Streptomyces sp. NPDC006265 | reverse complement strand
GCCGGTCCGGGACGCGGACCGGCCTTCGGTTCCTTCCCGGCGGGCGTCACGGCCTGGGCGATGCCTTCGCCGCCGTTCCGGCGCACACCAGCCCGAGGAGCACGGCCAGTGCACCGATGATGATGTTGTTCCACACGACACCGGCGTCCGGGCTTTCGCCGACGACCCACGGCGAGATGATCATCCACACCCCGAGCGCGCACATGGCCCAGCTCAGGCCGTACATGCGCTCCGGAGCGCGAGTGAACCCGAGCGCCAGCAGGCCGATCGCGATGCCCATGATCAGGTTGTGGGTGACGAGTGCCGGCTGGCTGGTCGTGTAGTGGACTATCCACGGGGAGGCGGCGCAGTACAGACCGAGCAGGAACACCGGTCCGTCCACGAGCGCCACATCGCGGCCGCCGAGTAGGCGGGCGTACCGGTCCCGCATCTCGGAGGCATCCGGGTGGCTGGTGATGTCCCCTCTGGTGGGCGAGACGTTGGCCATGATTGGTCTCCTTCATGGTGCAGGGCGACCGCGTCTGGCGGGGTATGCGGTAAGCGCCGCGTAAGCATCATTCTGCTCTTATTTTCCCTTTATGTGTAGAGGCCGGCGGGAGGCGCGGGATCTACCCGGCGGTACATGTCCGGGCGGATCGGGGGCATCCGCATGTGTACGACAGCGACCGATCGACGCCGCCCCTGCGGGCGGCGCGGGACAGGGGAGGGCAGCGGACGTGACTGCGGCCATCAGCGCGAAGGTGTTGGAACGGTTCCCGGCGGGGTCCCCGCGCGGGTCGTGGCCCGCGGAGGAATGCGCGGCACGCCGCCGCGCCGAGGGCGAACCCGCCACCGTCGTGATGGACCTGGAGTCGGACGCCTTCCTCGTGGTCGTTCCGGCGGACGGCGACTGAGACGGCGCCCGCCCGGGCAGGAAACGGTGGCGTCGGTGCAGGCCGGTCTCGCCCGCAGTGAGTCCGAGGGGCAGCAGCGCATGCTTGCTCTGCGCGGCGGCCGCCGCGACCGACTGGAGATCCACCCCGACCTGTGGGCCGGCGTCGGCCTGGTGCGCGGCGGGGCTGGCACGGCGCTGGTCGGCAGCCACGGCGAGGTCGCCGAGCGGATCAGGGAGTACCACGCCCTGGGCATCGACGACTTCATCCTCTCCGGTTGTCCGCACCTGCACGAGGCCTACTGGTTCGGCGAGGGCGTCCTGCCGTGCCTCGTCGCGCGGGGACTGTGGCGGCATCCCGCGAGCCGGGAGACCTCTTCTGCCGCTCCCCCTCCCTTCGTGCCGGTCGCGAGCTGACACCTGGCGGATCGCACGCAAAGATCAACCCTGGCAGGGGACTTGGGCGTCCTGGTCAGCGAGAGGGCGGGCCCGCCGCTCCCTCGGTGACCAGGAGGCCATCATGCAGCAGCGCGCCGCACGCACCGTCTCGATCGCCCTGGCCGTTGCACTGTCCGCCGGTACGGCGGTACTCGCCCCGGCAGCGCAGGCGGCGGAACCGACGCACGGCCACGAGGCCACCCGGACCGCGTTACGCGCTCTGGTCGACAAGGGCGGTCTCCCCGGAGCGGCGGCCACCGTCCGTGACGCCCACGGAAGTTGGTTCGGGCGGGCCGGCCACGCGGACACCGGCACGGGCCGCAAGCGGACGGCCGGCGAGCACTTCCGCGGGGCCAGCATCACCAAGACGTTCGTCGCGACCGTCCTGCTCCAGCTGGAGGCGGAAGGCAGACTGGACCTGGACGACACGGTCGAGCACCGGCTGCCGGGCCTGGTGCGCGGCAACGGCTACGACGGCGACAAGGTGACGCTGCGTCAACTCCTGAACCACACCAGTGGCATCGCCAACTACACCGACGACGTCGACTTCAGCCACGACAGCGCAGGACCCGGCTTTCCGGAGCACCGGTACGACACCCATCAGCCCGAGGAACTCGTGGCGATCGCCCTGAAGCGACCGCCACAGTCCGACCCGGAGGGCGAGCCCTCGTACTCCAACACCAACTTCGTCCTGGCGGGCATGGTGATCGAGAAGGTGACGGGACACTCGTACGCGCAGGAGATCACCCGCCGCATCATCCGTCCCCTGAAGCTGCGCGGAACGTCGTTCCCGGGCACATCACCGAAGATGCCGATGCCGCACCCCGTCGGCTACTCCCGGCTCCACCAAGACGCCCCCGACACCGAGATCCACGACGCCACCGAACAGAACATGACCTGGCTGGGCGCGGCCGGTGACGTCATCTCCACCGGCGGCGACCTCAACCGCTTCCAACGGGCCCTGGTCAAGGGCGACGTGTTGCCGCCGCGGCAGATGAAGGAGATGTTCGACGAGGTCCCGGCCGGGCAGGGCATCGGGTACGGACTCGGAGTCGAGTCCGCGCAGTTGTCCTGCGGTGTGAAGGTGGTCGGCAAGAGCGGCCGTACCAACGGCTCCCTGTCCGCGATGGTCGGCACTCAAGACGGCGAACACCAGCTCACCTTCAACATCAACGGCGACTGGCTCCCGGACTCCTCGCTCTACATCGACGTCATCGAAGCCGAGTTCTGCGGGAAGGTCCCGTCCCGCCCGGACCGGGCGCCGGGCGCGCCCCGCCTCGCCTAACCGGACGCCAGCGAGCCGAGGTGCGACCGGCGCGCCTCGGCCGTCTGGCCCTGCACCAGCAGGAACATGCCCTCGCGCGCCAGCCGTTGCGCCCGGTTGTCCAGGGCCATGGAGCGGCCGCCCCCGGCCACGATCGCCGCGGTGGTGGCCGCGCGCAGGAGGTCGTACGCGCGGGTCTTCACGGCCAGTCGTTCCGGGACGGGGCCCTGCGGGGCGGGCCGGTCGGCCAGGGCGTAGGCCTCCCGCCGTACCTCGTCCAGCCGGGCCCGCAATGACCGGGCCGTCTCCCGGCCGTCGGGGGTCTGCGCCACCAGGTCCAGCGCAGCGTCCGCCACCCCGAACACGGCCGGACTGGCGTTGGCGGCCCGGGGGAGGTCGACCAGGGCGAACTCCTCCCCCGAGGTGCGCAGCACGACGGAGGTATCCGGAACCCACAGCCCGTCCAGCTCCAGAGACACCGTACGCGCGGCGGTGAGGGCCGCGAGCCGCATCGGTGCCGACGGCCTCAGCCCCGGCTGCGGGCGGGCCTCGGCGAACACGAACACCACCTCGGCCGAGTCCGTCACCCCGGCCAGCAGCATCACGTCGTTCAACCCCCAGCCCGTGTACCAGGGCACCCGGCCCTCGAACCGCCAGCCGCCCGCCTCGGGGACGGCCCGCACGGGCACCCGGGGGAAGGCACGGACATGGGCGAACGCGATGCCGGCCATCAGCTCGCCGGTCGCCAGCGGGCGCAGCAGCTTCTCCCGGACGGGGGAGTCGTTGGTGGTGAGCAGCTTCACCGGTGTGTGGTGCTGTGTCTGCACGAACCAGGTGGAGCAGCACGCCCCGGCCAGGATCTCCGCGGTCTCCCGTGCCACGGCCACGGGCGCGTCCGCCCCACCGTGGTCCCGCGGCGCGACCACTCCCAGCAGCCCCGCCCGCTTCACCGCCTCGACATGGCTCGCGGGCACACCTTCCTGGTCGACGCGCTCGGCCTGCGGGACGAGGAGGTCGTGCGCCAGTTGCTGTGCGCCGGTGACGAGGGAATGGGGCGTGGTGGTCATGGAGGAATTCTCGCGGTCGAACGGCGCCCGGCGCCGACCGGGAGCGTGTCGTCGGCCGGCCCCGCTGTCAGGGTCGTGCGTCCAGCTCCGTGAGCACGTCGAAGTCGAGCCCGTCGGCCCGTGCCAGGTAGATCCGCTGGCGGACATGGGCGTCCCGCAGGTGCAGCAGCCCGCGCGGGCCCTCGTAGGACACCGCCCCCGCCCCGGCCGCCGCGCCGATCGCCGAGACGTCCAGCGTTCCGGCCCTCTTCAGCAGCGCGGCCAGCAGCAGCACACCCTCGTAGCAGGACTCGCCGAGGCTGCCGAGGGCGGGTGCCCGGACGCCGTAGCGGGCGGCGTACAGCCCGTGAAGGTCGAGGGTGTCGCGATTGGCCAGCGAGGCGAAGAACCCGGCCGTGCTGAAGAGGTCCTCGGTGGCCTCCGGTCCGCTCGCCACCAGCATGTTCTCGTCCATGAGCGTGCTCAGCCGCAGACAGCGCGCGTGCAGGCCGTAGGCCGCGAACGCCCGGTTGAAGCGCACCGCGTCACTGCCGACGAGCAGCATCAGCACCGCGTCGGCGTCCGAGTGTTCGACGCGCCGCAGCACCGGCTCGAAGTCGTGGGTGCCGAGCGGCAGGTACGCCTCACCGGCGACGCGCCCGTCGCGGTCCCGGGCGTAGCCGCGGGCCGAGCGGGCCGTGTGCCGCGGCCACACGTAGTCGTTGCCCACCACGAACCAGCGCCGTACCCCGCGCTCGCGCGCCAGCAGATCCATCGCCGGCCGGAGCTGGTCGCGCGGGGTCTCGCTCGTCAGGAACACTCCCGCCGTGTCCTCCCCGCCCTCGTACAGCGCGGTGTACACATACGGGACGCGGTGTGCGATCCGCGGCGCGAGTGCCTGTCGCACGGAGGAGATGTGCCAGCCCGTGACGCCCTGCACGGCGCCCAGGTCCACCAGTGCCTCGACCTCGTCGGCGATGTCGTGCGGCGCGCCCGAGCCGTCGACCGGCACCAGCCGGAGCTGTCTGCCGAGCACGCCGCCGTCCCGGTTGACCTCCTCGGCTGCCAGCCGCGCGCACAGCTCACACGTGGGCCCGAAGATACCGGCGGGCCCCTGCAGAGGGAAGACGAGGGCCACGCCGAGCACGGAGTCGTCGGCCGTGAACCACTCGGGCCCGGGAAGGTCGCGCCGGATCATGGCGTCATGATTCCGGCTCCACGGGACGAACTCCAGCGCGTCTCCTACGATGGACACCCCCTCGGCACCAAGGAGCAGGGATGTCCAGCCCCACCCCGCGTCGGCCCGACGACCTCGTGCAGTTGCTGACGCGGGCCGAACGGCTCGCGGCGCGCCGGTTGCAGGGCGTGCTGGAGGCGGAGGGCTGCTCGCTGGACGCGTGGCGGGTGCTGGCCTCGCTGTCGGACGGCGAGGGGCACCACATGACGGGGCTCGCGGAGGCCGCCTTCCTGCCGCCTCCGACGCTGACCAAGCTGGTCGACCAGCTCGTCGACCAGAACCTCGTGCACCGCAGGGTCGATCCGTTCGACCGCCGGCGCGTCCTCGCCCATCTCACCCCGCGCGGCCAGGAGTACTGGCAGCGTGTCGACCGCGCGGTCCGCGCAGGCCGGCCCTCGCTGGGCGACGGCGAAGACGACCTGCTGCGGTCCCTGCTGGACCGGCTGGCGGCGACGCTGGAGGACCCGGCGCACGTGTGAGCGGCGAATGGGGAACGACGCACGTGTGAGCGGCGAATGGGGAACGACGGCCCGTCAGCCAGTGCAGAACCCGACAGGTCTCTACCTGACTGGTCTACACCCTTGACTGGTACAGACCAACGCGGTTGAGTGTGGCTCCACAGCCCCCCACCACGGCCGCCCCCACGCCGTGACCGGACCACCGGTGCGTGCGGTCAAGGGTCTGCTTCACCCTGCCCTTCGTCAGGGTGCGGCCGTGCTCCGCAAAGGAGTTGAACCCGTGTCGAGACGCCGTATCTCCGCAGTCCTGGTCACCCTCGCCCTCGCCGGCACCGCGCCGATGCTCCTGCCCGCCTCGAACGCCTCGGCCGCCGCCTGCTCCAGCTACCCGAACTGGACGGCGGGGAAGTCCTACGCCGTCGGCGACATCGTCCGCTACACCGACGGCAAGGCGTACATCGCCGAGCACGCCAACCCGGGCTACGACCCGGTCATCAGCACCTGGTACTGGGAGCCGTACGCCTGTGACAGCGGTCCCGGCACCCCCAACGCCCGCTTCGTGGTGAGCGAGGCGCAGTTCAACCAGATGTTCCCGAACCGGAACTCGTTCTACAGCTACAGCGGTCTCACCGCGGCCCTGAGCGCCTACCCCGGCTTCGCCGGCACCGGCAGCGACACGGTGAAGAAGCAGGAGGCCGCCGCCTTCCTCGCCAACGTCAGCCACGAGACCGGCGGTCTGGTGCACGTGGTGGAGCAGAACACCGCCAACTACCCGCACTACTGCGACTGGAGTCAGCCCTACGGCTGTCCGGCCGGACAGGCCGCCTACTACGGGCGCGGCCCGATCCAGCTGAGCTGGAACTTCAACTACAAGGCCGCGGGCGACGCGCTCGGCATCGACCTGCTCAACAACCCCTGGCTGGTGCAGAACGACTCGGCCGTCGCCTGGAAGACGGCCCTGTGGTACTGGAACACCCAGACCGGCCCCGGCAGCATGACCCCGCACAACGCCATGGTGAACGGCGCCGGGTTCGGCCAGACGATCCGCAGCATCAACGGCTCCCTGGAGTGCGACGGCAAGAACCCGGCGCAGGTCCAGAGCCGTGTGAACAACTACCAGCGGTTCACGCAGATCCTCGGCACGTCACCCGGTGGCAACCTGTACTGCTGACGCCGGACCCCACGGCGTGGTGTCATGCGGGATGTCATGAACCTGACCGGTTGACCGAAGGGCATCCCTCATGCGCCTACGCACCCCCCACACGCTTTTCGCCACGGCCGCGGCACTGGCCAGCACCCTCGTCCCGATGCTGAGCGAACGCTACGGCACCCGCAGCACCAGTCTGGAGTCGGTCGTCAAGTGCGAGCACAAGTACTGGAGCCGGC
>NZ_JBEXSH010000494.1:0-6700 GCF_040613555.1 Streptomyces sp. NPDC006265 | reverse complement strand
CCGTTCATGCTCAGCCGAGACGGCGCAACGTCCTCCGCGCTGCCCGTGCCATGGAAATGCTCCAGGTAGCGACGGGCGCTCACCCGGGACACGCCGGTCCGGACCGCGCACTCGGTGGCGGACAGGGTGCCGTCCGCCTCGCGCAGAGCCCGTTCGACGAGTTCGGCGGTCTCCACGCTCATACCCTTGGGCAAGGTGTGCGCCGGGGCGGGGGCGAACGCGCCGGCCAGGACGCGGTCCACGTCCGCCTGCCCCCGGACCACCGTCGTGAGCAGCCGGCCCCGCTGGGCGGCGTATCTCTCCAGGCGCAGACGCAGGTCCTCGAAGTCGAAGGGCTTCAGGAGGTAGTCGACCACGCCGCGGCGGACCGCGCCGCGTACGGTGTCGGCCTCCGTCGCCGCGCTGATGACCATGACGTCGCAGTCATGGCCCGCGGCGCGCAGCCTGGGGATGACATCGAGTCCGAAGAGATCGGGCAGGTAGAGGTCGAGCAGTACGAGGTCGGGGCACAGCTCGTCGACCGCCGCGACGGCCTGCTCGCCCGTGTGTGCCGTACCGACGACGCGGTACGGCTCGACGCGTTCCACGAACGCGCGGTGGACTCGGGCCACCATGAAGTCGTCGTCGACCACGAGGACGTCGATGGCGCCCGCCTTGTCGCTCGGCTCGGTCATGGGGCCGCTCCTTCCGCCACCGTGCCGGTGAGATGGCCGACGGTCATGCGTGCGGTGAACACGGCCCCTTCGGGGGTGTTGGCCACCGAGATCTCTCCCCCGTGCCGTTCGCAGACCAGCTTGGTCAGGGCCAGTCCGATGCCGCGCTCGCCCTCGCGGGCCGCCTTGGTGGTGAATCCGTGGGAGAACACCTCGCGGGCCAGCTCGGGAGCGACCCCGGGCCCGGAGTCGCGGACCGCGATCTCCACGCTGGAGGCGTCCTGCCGCAGCGCCACCTCCACCCAGGCGTCGCCCCGGGCCGCGGCGGCGTCGACGGCGTTGTCCACCAGGTTGCCCACCACGGTCGCCACATCGGCGGCGTCCTCCGGTGCGAGGCGCTCCAGCGCGGTGTCGTCCGAGATCCGCAGACTGACCCTCCGCTCGGCGGCGAGGGACCCCTTCGCCATCAGCAGCGCGGCCACCGCGGTGTCCCGGACGCGGCGGCTGAGGGTGACGTCCAGGGACTGGCGGTGCCGGCTCAACGCGCGGATGTAGCTCACGACTTCGTCCTGCTCACCGATCTGGATCAGCCCGGAGATGGTGTGCAGCTGGTTGGCGAACTCGTGTGCCTGTGCCCGCAGCAGCTCGGAGGAGCTGCGGAAAGAGCCGATCTCCCGCTCCAGCCGGGCGAGTTCGGTGCGGTCGCGCAAGGTGGTGACCGAGCCGAGGGGCCGGCCGTCCTTGGTGACGGTCATCCGGTTCATCACCAGGACCCGGCCGTGGCGGACGACTACCTCGTCGCGCTCGCCGGCGGCCGTGCCGGACAGCACGTCGCGCAGCCGCCCGTCGATGCCGAGTCCCTCCAGGCTCTGGCCGACGCAGTCCTCGGGCAGGTCGAGCAGCCGGCGCCCCATGTCGTTGACGAGGGTGAGCCGGTGCTGCGGGTCCAGGGCGATCACCCCCTCGGCGATCCCGTACAGCATCGCCTCGCGGTGCTCGGCGAGCCCGGCGATCTCGCCCGGCTCCAGGCCGAGGGTCTGCCGTTTCACCCGTCGCGCCAGCAGCCAGGAGCCGGCGACGCCCAGTCCGCTGGCGATGCCCAGGTAAGCGAGCAGGTAGGAGGATGCTCCGATGAGCCGCTGCCACACCGTCGGATCGGCCTCGCCGATCATCACCGTGCCGAGGATCCGGCCCAGGTTCTCCTCCGTCGCCCCGAGGACGGGCACCTGGGCGGCCAGCTCGCGGTCGCCGTCCAGGGTCAGCTGCCCGGACCAGCCGCGCCCACGGGCGGTGCCCGGTCCGAGCTGCATCCGCTCGCCGACGAGCGTGGGGTTCGTGGAGCTGACAATCCGCCCGGCCCCGTCGGCCACCGTCACCGACGTCACCCCCGACTGGGCCTGCGTGGCGAGCACCAGCGGGGCGAGCGCCTCGCCCGGCGCGGGGCGCACCAGTTGGCTGCGCACCAGCGGATTGGCGGCCAACTGCTCGGCGAGCGCGCTCACCCGGCGTCCCTCGACGCGGTTGAAGGTGGCCTGCGACTGGGCGAGGGAGACCGCGGCGACAGCCAGCAGCACCACGACGACGATGGCGAGCTGGAGCACCAGCATCTCGCCCGCGAGCGAATGGCGACGAAAGGTGGCGACCACGACGAACTCAATCTCCGATGCCGCCGCGAGGGGGGCGGCTCATGTGCCGAGCCGCACCATCATGACGCCCACCAGCCGAAATCGAAAGGGAGCTGTCACTGCCCGCCCGGCTTGGGGCCGATGCCCCGCAACTCCCTGATCGTGCCGCCGAGCTTCGCGCGGAAGGACTCCAGCAGCGCCGGTTTCACGCTGACCACCCAGCGCGTGCCGACGAGGTACGTGCCACCGTAGACGCGCGCCTCCTCCAGCCAGGTCTTCTTGAACCTCTCCTCGGGGAAGGTGGTGATGACGTAGTCGGCCTTCTTGGTGTGGCACAGGCCCTGGCGCAGCTCGTCGGCGTCGATGCGGATCTTCGCCTTGCAGCCGGTCAGCCCGGCGATCACCTCCACCTTGGCCGGTGCGACGACTCCGGCGGCGGGAGCGGCGGTCACGCTCGGCGCCGCCTTGCCGCCGTCGGCGCCCTTGCCGTCGTCCCCGCCACCGCAGGCCGTGGCCAGGGGGAGGACGACCAGGGCACCGGCCGCCGCGAGGGCGCACGGCCGGCGGGCGCGGGACGGGGCGCGGCGGGGGGATCGTGCGGGCGGTTGCTGCTGGGACACGTCGCCTCTCCGGGTGCGGTCTTTCGGCAGGGTTCGACAGGAGTACGCACAGGTCCGGGCGGGCGTTCACGCCTCACGCGGCCTCCTCCACCGCCTCGCCGCGCGTCCCGTCGGCCGGTCCTGCGAACTGGGTGCGGTACAGCTCCGCGTACCGCTGCCCCGCCGCCAGGAGTTCCTCGTGCGTGCCCCGTTCGACGATCCGGCCCGCCTCGACGACCAGGATCTGGTCGGCCGCGCGGACGGTGGAGAGGCGGTGGGCGATCACGACGGCGGTACGGCCCTCGAGTGCTTCGGAGAGGGCTTCCTGGACGGCGGCCTCGGAGGTGTTGTCGAGGTGGGCGGTGGCCTCGTCGAGGATGACGACGCGCTGGCGGGCCAGCAGCAGCCGGGCGATGGTCATGCGCTGGCGTTCACCGCCGGAGAGGCGGTAGCCGCGTTCGCCGACGACGGTGTCGAGGCCGTCGGGCAGGGACCGTACGAGGTCGTCGAGGCGGGCCCGACGCAGGGCGTCCCACACCTCGTCCTCGGTGGCCTCGGGGCGGGCGAGCAGGAGGTTGGCGCGGACGGTGTCGTGGAAGAGGTGGCCGTCCTGGGTGACCATGCCCAGGGTCTGCCGCAGCGACTGCGCCGTGAGATCGCGGACGTCGACACCGCCGATGCGCACGGCGCCTTCGTCGGTGTCGTACAGGCGCGGCATCAGCTGTGCGATGGTCGACTTGCCCGCGCCGGAGGAGCCGACGAGCGCCACGGTCCGGCCGGGTTCGGCGCGGAAGGACAGGCCGTGCAGGACCTCGTCGCCGCCCCGCTTGTCCAGGGACGCGACCTCCTCCAGGGATGCCAGGGAGACCTTGTCGGCGGCGGGGTAACCGAAGCGGACGTTGTCGAACTCGACCGCCACGGGCCCGTCGGGCACCGGGCGCGCGTCCGGCTTCTGCTCGATGAGGGGCCGGAGGTCGAGCACCTCGAAGACCCGCTCGAAGCTGACCAGGGCGCTCATCACCTCGACGCGCGCCCCCGCGAGCGCCGTCAGCGGGGCGTAGAGCCGGGTCAGGAGCAGGGCGAGCGACACGACCGCGCCGGGTTCCAGGGAGCCGCGCAGGGCGAACCAGCCGCCGAGGCCGTAGACGAGGGCCAGGGCGAGGGCGGAGACCAAGGTGAGGGCGGTGATGAAGGCCGCCTGGGCGGTCGCCGTCCGGATCCCGATGTCCGCGACCCGGCGGGCTCGTTCGGCGAACTCCCGCGACTCCTCCTCGGGCCGGCCGAAGAGCTTGACCAAGGTGGCGCCGGGGGCGGAGAACCGCTCGGTCATACGGGTGCCCATCGCCGCGTTCAGCGCCGCCGCCTCCCGCTGCATCCGGGCCATCCGGCTGCCCATCCGCCGGGCCGGGATCACGAACACCGGCAACAGCACCAGCGCCAGCAGGGTGATCTGCCAGGACAGCGTGAGCATCACCGCGAGCGTGAGAAGCAGCGTGACGAGATTGCTGACCACTCCGGAGAGGGTGTTGCTGAACGCGCGCTGCGCACCGATGACGTCGTTGTTGAGCCGGGAGACGAGAGCGCCCGTACGAGTGCGTGTGAAGAACGCGACCGGCATGCGCTGCACATGGTCGAAGACGGCGGTCCGCAGATCGAGGATGAGATTCTCCCCGAGCGTCGCCGACAGTCTCCGGCCGAGGATGCCCAGCGCCGCCTCCGCCACCGCGATCAGCGCGATGAGCAGGGCGAGGCGTACGACCCTGCCCTCGTCCCCGTCCGACACGATCGTGTCCACGACCCACCCGGCCAGGACGGGTGTCGCCACGGCCAGCAGGGCGGTGCCCACGCCGAGCAGGACGAAGAGGGCGATGCGGCGCCGGTGCGGGCGGGCGAACGCGCCGATGCGGCGCAGGGTCGCCAAGGCGAAGGGGCGGCGGTCCTGTTCGGCGTTGATGACGCTGTGCAGCTGCGTCCACGCCGTGGTCTCCATGCTCATGGGAGCGACAGTAGGACCTCAAGCAACCTTGAGGTCAAGGAGCTCGCACATTTCCCAGACATCCCGCACAATCAGCCCGATCCCCCTCTTCCCCGTCCCTCCGCGCAAAGGCCCCGATGACGCTCCCCGCCCAGCCGCTTCCCGCGCGCAATCCCCAGTCCCCGCTCCCGCAACCCGCAGTTGGCACGGCCTGGACAGCCTCTGGAGACGTGACAGCGGTACAACTCCCCGAACTGAGCCCGGGACGACTCCCCCGTCGCGTCCCGGTCCGCCGCCTGCGGCAGATCCTGTGTCTGCTCCCGCTCCTGCTCGTGACCGTGGTCGCGGTGCGGCACCGGTCGGTGCTGGCCGACGGTTTCGCGCATCTGGGTACCGCCGAGTGGCCCTGGCTGCTGGCCGCGGCCGGTGCGACCTGTCTGACCTGGGTCGCCGCCTCCTGCACGCGGCAGGGCGCGGTCGTCGAGCGGCTGCCCCGGCGACAGCTGCTGGCCACGCAGTTCGCGGCCGGCGCCGCCAACCACCTGCTGCCGACCGGGCTGGGCGCGAGTGCGGTCAACCTGCGGTTCATGACCGTGTGCGGGCTGCCGCTCGCCCGTTCCTCGGCGGCCCTCGGCCTGTACCTGCTCGCCGAGAGCGTCGGCCGGGTGGCGCTGCTGGGTGCCCTGCTCATCGCGTTCCCCGACGCGCTGCGGCTCGGCACGCTGGTGCCGGAGGCGGCGTTCGGCCCGCTGCTGGCCGGCGTCGCGGTGGTGCTCGTGATCGCCGTGACCGTGCTCGCCCTCGTGCGGCGGCTGCGCTCGGCCCTGATGTCGTTCCTGCGGACGGCGCTCGGCGAGGCGCGTAGGGTGCACACCCGTCCGACGCGGGCGCTGGCGCTGTGGGGCGGGTCCTTCGCCTTCCCGGCCCTGCAGGCTTCCGTCCTGGTGCTGGTGGGGCGGGCGCTGGGGCTGGACGTCCCGGCCGCGCACATGGCGGTGGCCTACCTGGCGGCGACGGTCGCCGTCGCGCTGGTGCCCACGCCCGGCGGCATCGGTTCGGTGGAGGCGGCGCTCGTCATGGCGCTGGTGGCGACGGGCGGCCCGGCCGCCGTGGCCACCGCGGTGGTCCTGGCCTTCCGGGTCATCACCGTCTGGCTGCCGCTGGTGCCGGGCGCGCTGACCCTGGCTGCGCTGGTCCGGCTGAAGGTGATCTGACGGAGAGGGCGCCGACTCCGCCCGACGGTGATCCTCCCCGGGCAGCGTGCCGATTCCGCCTCGCAGAAGGGACTTCACCATGCCGGTGCGGATCGAGCGTCAGGGCCATGTGACCACCGTCGTCCTCTCCCGCCCCGAGGCACGCAACCCGGTCGACGGCCCGACCGCGGCGGAACTCGCCGCTGCCTTCCGGGAGTTCGACGCGGACGAGGTGCCCGGGTGGTGGCGGTGCTGTGGGGTGAGGGCGGCACGTTCTGCGCGGGAGCCGACCTCAAGACGCTCGGCACCGGGCGCTGCAACCGGGTCGAACCGGAGGGCGACGGCCCGATGGGCCCGACCCGGCTGCGGCTGTCCAAGCCCGTGATCGCCGCCGTCGCCGGGCACGCTGTGGCCGGGGGTCTGGAGCCGGCCCTCTGGTGCGACCTGCGCGTCGCCGAGGAGGACGCCGTGTTCGGCGTGTTCCGCCGCCGCTGGGCGTGCCCCTCATCGACGGCGGCACCGTACGGCTGCCCCCGCTGATCGGCACCGGCCGCGCCCTCGACCCGATCCTCACCGGCCGCCCCGTCCCGGCCGCCGCGGCCACGGCATGGGGCTGGTCAACCGCCTCGTACCGCGCGGCCGGGCCCGTGCCGCG
>NZ_JBEXSH010000493.1:0-6742 GCF_040613555.1 Streptomyces sp. NPDC006265 | reverse complement strand
CCCACTTCATTGATGCGTGATTCTCGTGAAGAGGCGCCGCCACGGTATGAACCCGGCCAATACGGTGAGTCACCGATCGCCTGCGCGGCGCCGATGGCCCGACATCGCTGCCATCCACGGTGTCACCGTGGGGAGCCCGCGAAAACCTGCCGTGCACAACCGCACCATCGCGAACGGGCGTATTCTGGCGGCCCGCCCACTGCGCCCCTGTCGGACTCTCGCGGCTCTCGGCCCGACGCTCTGGGAGTGCGTGTGACGGGCGCATGAAACGGTTTGCCGAACGTGCGTAGGGTGCAGACAACTCAACAGGAGCAGTGCGCCGGGACACCGCCGCACGGGGAGCGGATCGACGGGCGAAGGAGGGAGCCGGAGCGATGGGCGACCACAAAGAGCAACCCCTTCGGGTGGGCGCGGCCGTGCGCCGGCGGCGCCGCGCGCTGGAGCTCACCCTTGCCGTCGTCGCCGCGCGCAGCGGTCTGTCCGTCCCGTTCCTGAGCCAGATCGAGAACGACAGGGCGCGGCCCAGCACCGGCTCCCTGGAGAAGGTCGCCGACGCCCTGCGCACCACCGCCGTGGAGCTCCTCGCCGCGGCCGACCCGGCGTGCAGCGTGGACGTCGTCCGCGCCGACGGCATCGAGCCCCAGCCTCAGCCCCGGACCCGTTCCCTGGTCCGCGGCCACCATCAGATGCATGCCTCCGAATTCACCGGCGACCATGACGCGGGCCGTGAATTCCAGTACCGCAACGACCAGTTGATGTACGTCGCCGACGGCGCGGTGGAGATCGAGGCGGAGGGCCGCGCCTACCGCCTGGGCCGCGGCGACACGCTGTACCTGACCGGTGGCGTACGGCACCGCTGGCGGGCGACGGAGTCGGACACCCGCGTGGTCGTCGTCGCCGTGGCGGAGCACATCGAGGCGGTCCGGGACCGGCCTCGCCGGTGAGGGTCGTCTCGCTGGTCCCCTCCCTGACCGAGGCCGTGGCCCGCTCCGCGCCCGGAGCCCTCGTCGGGGCCACCGACTGGTGTACGCATCCCCCCGGCCTGGACGTCGTACGCGTCGGCGGCACCAAGAACCCCGAGACCGGCCGGATCCTCTCCCTCGCGCCCGACCTGGTGATCGCCAATGAGGAGGAGAACCGCGCACCCGACCTCGCGGCCCTGCGCGCCGCGGGCGCCGAGGTCCTGGTGACGGAGATCCGGGACGTGCCGCAGGCCTTCCGGGAACTGGCCCGGGTGCTGCACGCCTGCGGGGTGACGGCCCGGCCTCGCTGGCTGGACGAGGCGGAGCAGACCTGGTCGTCCCTGCCGGAGCCCGGGGCCCGGCTCACCGCGGTCGTGCCGATCTGGCGCCGCCCGTGGATGATCCTGGGCCGCGACACCTTCGCCGGCGACGTGCTCGCCCGCCTCGGCGTCGACCCTGTGCACGCGACGCACCCCGACCGCTACCCGCGCGTCCCGCTCGAGGAGCTGCGCGCCTCGGCACCGGACGTGGTGGTCCTGCCGGACGAGCCGTACCGCTTCACCGCGGACGACGGCCCCGAGGCCTTCCCCGGCCTGCCCTGCGCGCTCGTCAGTGGACGGCACCTGACGTGGTACGGGCCGTCACTGGCCGAGGCGCCGCGGGTGCTGGCCGGGGCGCTGCGAGCAGCTCGCCCCTGAGGAGCCCGCGCACGGTGCCCACGACCGCCGTGCCCCACGCCGCGACCAGCACCATGTACAGCAGGACCGCCGGACCCGCGTAGGCGACGAGCCCGGTGTGCCGGGCCAGCGCCTCGGCGCCCGTGACGCAGGTGCCCACCGGGAAGGTGAACGACCACCAGGTAATCGAGAACCGCATCCCGTGCCGCCGTGCGCGTACGACGTGGGCGGTGGCCAGGCAGAACCAGAGCAGCGCGAACCCCATCACGGGCACGCCGTAGAGCACGGCGAGGGCGGCGAAACCCTCGCTGTACGGCGCCGGTACGCTCCCGGGCGCAACGTCCGCGAAGGCGCCGACGGCGGTGGTCGACTGCCCGAGCGGGCCGAGCACCAGGAACAGCGTCGGGGTGAGGGCCAGGGGCAGCGGCCCGCCGGTGAGTGACCGGGCGAAGACCAGCGGCAGCATGACCAGGGTCGCGAGCAGGCTGAGCCCGAACAGTGCGAAGCAGCCGAACAACAGCGTCTCCCGGGCCTGACCGGGCGGCAGATGCGGCACCAGCAGCGGCCCGACGGCGGCCGACACCATCGGCGCGACGAGCGGCAGCAGCCACACGGGCGTGGCCTGCCCCGGCTCCACCCGATGCCGTACGGCCATCAGATACGGCACCACGACCGCCGCGGCGAGCCCGAGCACCGTGCCGGCGGTGAACAGCACCGCGTCGAGCGCCACGGCCGCCCGCAGCCCGATCCAGTCCCGGCCGACGGTGAGGGCACCGCCGCCCACGGCCAGCAGGGCCATGGCGAGGCAGCCGTAGAAGGGCGCCGCCGCCGGGTCGAGGAGGTGGGAGCGGGCGTGGTCGCGGTGCCGGGTCCAGTGCACGGCCCGCGCGCCGAGCAGGGTCACGAGCAGCGCGAGCGAGAGCGCCCAGACAGCCGCGAGCACGCCGCGCAGCCCCGGGACGTGCGGCGCGAGGGCGGCCCCGGCGGTGGCGACGACGGCCGTGCCCATGACGGTGGCGTACCAGTTGGGTCCGAGATGACGGACGGAGAGCGGATACGCCTGGAGCCGGGCTGCGGTGACCATGACTCCACGGTGGGGCCGGGGGAGGCGCACCACCAGGGATCATGCCCCTATGGCGGCATAAGCTGGGTTTATGAGCAACGCGGATGAGCAGGACGGGCCGGCGGTCACCGGCTCCGTGGCGCACCGGGTGCCGGATCTGGGCGCGCTGGAGCTGCTGCTGGCGGTGGCGCGACTCGGCAGTCTCGGTGGCGCGGCGCGGGAGCTCGGTATCACCCAGCCCGCGGCCAGCAGCCGGATCCGGTCGATGGAGCGACAGCTCGGCGTGGCGCTGGTCGACCGGTCGCCCCGCGGATCCCGGCTGACGGACGCCGGGGCGCTCGTGACGGACTGGGCGCGGCGGATCGTGGAGGCGGCGGAGGCGTTCGACGTGGGGGCGCAGGCGCTGCGCGACCGGCGCGACTCCCGGTTGCGGGTCGCCGCGAGCATGACCATCGCCGAGTATCTGCTGCCGGGCTGGCTCCTCGCGCTGCGCGCGCAGCGGCCCGACACGGCGGTGTCTCTGCACGCGGGGAACTCGACGGTGGTGGCGGAGCGGCTGCTGTCGGACGAGGCGGATCTGGGGTTCGTGGAGGGGCTGTCGGTACCGGCCGGTCTCGACTCGGCGGTCATCGCCCACGACCGGCTGATAGTGGTGACCGCGCCGGGGCATGCGTGGGCCCGGCGTCGGCGGTCGCTGTATGCGGAGGAACTGGCGTCGACGCCGTTGATCCTCCGCGAGGAGGGGTCGGGGACGCGGCAGGTGCTGGACGCGGCGCTCGGCGGGCTGGCCAGGCCGCTGATCGAGCTGTCCTCGACGACGGCGGTGAAGGCGGCGGTGGTGAGCGGGGCGGGGCCGGCGGTGCTCAGCGAGCTGGCGGTGGGGGAGGAACTGGCGATGCGGCGGCTGGTGTCGGTACCGGTCGAAGGGGTGGCCCTGGCGCGGGATCTGAGAGCGGTGTGGCCGACGGGCCATCGCCCCACGGGTCCGGCGCGGGACCTGCTGTCGCTGACACGGGGGTAGGTTCTCGCCACCGCCGCCCTTGCCCGTCCCATCCGCAGGGGCGTTGCCTCCTCGACCCCGCCCGGAGGCTCCGCCCCGGCCCTCCGGTCGGCCTCGTCCTCAAGCGCCGGACGGGCTGAATCATGCCTTGGCGGCCCGGAAGGGCGAGTCGGGATTCCTACCGACCGATTCGGTGGTGGGAGGGCATGGGACGAGGGTCCAGGGGGCGGAGCCCCCTGGAGTTTCAGCCCCTTGTCGCCGCCTCCACCAGCGCCCGCATCACCCGCACGTCCTCGCCCATCTCCGGATGCCACTGCACCCCCAGCACCCAGTCGGCGGAGGGCAGTTCCACCGCCTCCACGGTGCCGTCCGCCGCGTACGCCGAGGGGATCAGGCCCTCGCCCAGACGGTCCACGGCCTGGTGGTGGTACGTCGGCACGAACGTCTCCTCCGGCACGACACCGGCGTACAGACTCCCCGGCACCGGCTTGACGGCATGCCCGCCGAAGACGCCCACGACCTCGGCGTGCCCGTCGATGTGCTGCACGAGCGTCCCCCCGAGAGCGACGTTCAGCAACTGCATGCCCCGGCAGATCCCCAGCAGCGGCACACCCGCCGAGAGCGCCGCCTCGATCAGCGCCAGCTCCCACGCGTCCCGCTCCGGCGCCGACGGCCCCGTTCGCGGCTCGCGCTCCGCCCCGTAGCGCACCGGCTCGACATCCGGCCCGCCCGCGATGACCAGCCCGTCCAGCCGGGCCACGGCGTCCGCGGCGTACCGGGTGTCGTCCGGCGGCAGCATCGCGGCCAGGCCGCCGGCCCGCTGAACCAGCCGGGGGTAGCCGACCGGCAGCAGGGCGGCCTCCAGTTCCCACACGCCCCAGCGCGCACCGGACTCCAGGTAGGTGCTGACCCCGATCAACGGCCTGGCCACGACAACTCCCTCACGGTCGAACCACTCAGTCCCTTGCCAACTCTGCCTCGGCCGCCGCCAGCGCCGCGAACTCCTCCTCCGGCGCCTTCGCCACCAGTCGCTTGCGGCTGTACAGGCCGAAGTACCCGAGCGCCACGACGTACACCGCGAGGGCGATCAGCGCCGCCGTCACGTCCACCAGGAAGGTGGCGACCAGCGCCGCGCAGGCCAGCACCAGCGCGACCGAGGACGTCAGGACTCCGCCCGGCGTCCGGTACGGCCGCTCCAGCTCCGGCTCCCTGCGGCGCAGCACGATGTGCGACAGGGACATCAGCGCGTAGGAGATGGTCGCGCCGAAGACGGCGATGTTCAGCATCCGCGCGCCGTTGCCCGAGACCGCCGCCAGCAGGAAGCCGATCGTGCCGGGCACCAGCAGGCCCAGGTACGGCGCCTTGCGACGGCTGGTGAGCGACAGGAAGCGCGGCAGATAGCCCGCGCGGGACAGGGCGAACAGCTGACGCGAGCCCGCGTAGATCAGGGAGAAGAACGACGCCACGAGGCCGGCGAGGCCCGCGTAGTTCACGATCCGGCTCAGGGTGGTCGCCTTGCCGTTCGGCTGGAGCGCCTCGACCAGCGGGTTGCCCGCCTCCTGGATCGCCGCGGAACCGCGTGCCCCCGCCGCCGCGAAGAACGTGACCACCGCCAGCACCGCCAGGATGCCCATCGACCAGCGGATCGCCTTCGGCAGCGTACGGGCCGGGTCCCTGGTCTCCTCGGCCGCCAGCGGCACGCCCTCGACGCCGAGGAAGAACCACATGCCGAACGGGAACGCCGCCCAGATGCCGAGCAGGCCGAACGGCAGCCAGGAGTTCGAGCCCGCGGCGGAGGAGTCGACCGGGATGTCGTCCAGCGACGCGAAGGAGAAGTCGGGCAGCGCCGTCAGGGCGAACACGATCAGGGCGACGACGGCTATGCCGGTGACGACGAAGCTGAAGCGCAGCGCCTCGCCGACGCCCCACAGGTGGATGCCGAGGAAGATCGCGAAGCAGACCAGATACATCGGCCAGCCGGACTCCAGGCCGAACAGGCCCAGCGACTCGACGTAGTCGCCGATGAAGATGACGATGGCGGCGGGCGCGAGGACGTACTCGATCAGGATCGCCGTGCCGGTCAGGAAGCCGCCCCACGGGCCGAGCGCCCGCCGGGCGAAGCCGTAGCCGCCGCCCGCGGTGGGCAGGATCGAGGACAGCTCGGCGAGCGCGAAGACCATGCACGCGTACATGGCGCCCATGAGCACCATGGCGATCGCGAGACCTCCGAAGCCGCCCTCGGCCAGGCCGAAGTTCCAGCCCGAGTAGTCGCCGGAGACGACGTAGGCGACGCCGAGGCCGGTCAGCAGCACCCAGCCGGCGCTGCCGCGGCGCAGGGCTCTGCGTTCCAGATAGTCGTCACCCTCCGGGGCGGCGGGCGTGAGTGTGGGTTCCTGGGACATAAGCAGACTCCCGACGGGGCGGCGGCGGTCACGGGGGCGAGCGGGCTCCGACTCAATGGAATGGAGCCATACCTTTGCGGTGACGAACCGGGGATGGCAAGCCCTGTGCGTTAATCGCCCGTAAATCCTCACCGCGCCGAGACGCGGGGCCCCAGGCGCCGGAACGCCGTGCCGGGGCGCCGCCGGCTCAGCCGAGGAACCCCCGCAGCAGCGCCGCCGTGCCCCCGCAGTGCTCGCGCATGATCTCCCGCGCCTGATCGGCGTCGCCCTCGATCACCGCCTCCACCAGGGCGGTGTGCTGCCGCTGGGAGTGCTCCAGGTTGCGCACCAGTAGCGGGATGCAGTCGAGCAGGTCGTTGACCCGCGCGCGGACGGCCGCGTACTGGGCGGTGAGCGTGGGGGAGCCGGACAGTTCGGCGATCGTGAGGTGCAGCAGCGTGTCCAGGCGGCGGTACTCGGCGAGCGGCGCGTCGTGCGTGCGCGCCAGGGCCTCGCGCAGCCGGTCCGCCTGCTTCTCCTCCAGCCCGTGCGCCGCGCACAGCCCGGCCGCGCCCACCTCCAGCACCTCCCGGAACCGCAGCACGTCCTCGATGTCGACCCGACGTGAAGAGGCGTCTGCCGCACCACCACCAGCACCA
>NZ_JBEXSH010000492.1:0-6751 GCF_040613555.1 Streptomyces sp. NPDC006265 | reverse complement strand
GCTCCGCCTCGGCCAGCAGCCGCAGCACGTACTCCCGCCATCCCCGGCGCAGGTCCCGCACCCGCCCGGCGACCTGCTCGGCGTTCAGCCGCAGCCCGGCCCGGACCACGACGTCGCGCACAGCAGCCGGGCGACGTGGTGGGTGACGTCCACGAGGCGTTGCAGGGCGCTGCCGTCGCCGTGGTGATGACGGGCCGTGGCCTCGCGCAGCGCATCCTCGGCCGCATGCTCGACGGCCTCGGCGACGGCGGCGCCTTGTTGGCGAAGTGGAAGTGCGGCGCGCCGGAGCTGACGCCGGCTCCCGCGCTGATCTCCGCCAGGCTGGCCCGGACGTACCCGCGGGCCTCGAACTGTTCGGCCGCCGACCGGATCAGCGCGAGACGGGTCCGGACGGCCCGGTCCTGTTTGGTCACCCGTGGCTCCCCTGGCAGGGCTCTGATGGCGACGCAATGAAACAAACTCGCTCGGTCATGGCGGCCTCCGCCCGGGTCCGCGACCTGGCCGTGCTGCGGCTGGCCGGAGCCACCCGGCGGCAGGTGCTGCGGCTGACCGCGGCCGAGGCCCTGACGGCCGTCGCGGCCGGCGCGCTCCTCGGGCTGCTCGTCACCGTCGTCAACCTGGCCGGGATGTGGGGCGCCCTCGCCCTGCTGTCGATCCGGCCCGCCGTCACCCTCCCGTGGCAGGTCCTCGGCACGACGGCGCTCGCCTGCGCCCTCCTGGCCGCGGCCTGCGCGACGGCCCCTGCCGCCCTCGCCCTGCGCCGCCGCCCCGCGGATCTGGCCGGGGTACGCGAGCAGCCCTCCGGACCGGGTCGATCTCATCATGAGACCAGCCGCGGGCAAGCCGCCTACAGTGAGGCCATGAGACGGACCTCGTTCGGCACCTGGCCCTGCTCGATCGCCCGCACCGCCGACATCCTGGGCGACGCCTGGGCCCTGCTGGTCCTGCGCGAGGTCTTCTACGGCGAATCCCGCTTCGACGGCTTCATCGGCACGCTCGGCATCGCCCGCAACACCCTCACCGACCGGCTGCGGCGCCTGGAGGCCGAGGGCCTGCTGCGGCGGCGCGTCTACCAGCGGGACCCGGTCCGCCACGAGTACCTGCCGACGGACAAGGGCCGCGACTTCTTCGGCGTCCTCGCCGCGATCAACGCCTGGGGCGACCGTTGGCTGGCCGGCGACGAGGGCGCCCCGGTGGTCCTGCACCACACGCCCTGCGACCACGACACCGAGGCCCGGGTCGTCTGCTCCGCCTGCGGCGAGCCCCTGCACCAGCGGGACATGACCGCCCGCACCGGCCCGGGCTACCCGGCCCGCCTCCTCGACGACCCGGTCGTACGGGAGCGCTTCGCGCCGGGGCGGTCCCTGGGGGAGGCCAAGGCCGGCGAGGACTGACCGTTCCTCACCGGCCCGGCACCGAGAACCGTCATCCCCAAGAGCCGGTCACTCCCCTTCCGCCTCCTTGACGCGGTCGGCGTCGCAGTAGTCCTGGTGCCAGTAGGGGTAGGGCAGCGGCGGAGCGCTGACCTCGTCGAGGGCGGCGTGCTCCTCGGCAGTGAGCGACCAGGTGGTGGCGGCCAGGTTGTCGGCGAGCTGGCGTTCGTTGCGCGCTCCGATCACGACCGAGGTGACACCGCGTCCCTCCAGCGCCCAGCGCACCGCCACTTGGGCCGGGCTCACCTGCCGCTCCCCGGCGATCTTGCGCAGGACGTCGATCGTGTCGAACGTACGCCCCGGGTCGACCGGTTCGAACCAGCCCACCGCCCGCCGGGTGCCCGGCGGGGGCGTCGCGCCGCGCTCCTGGTGGCCGCTGAGCAGACCGCCGGCCAGGGGGCTCCAGACCATGACGCCCACGTTCTCGGCCTCGGCCATGGGCAGCAGCTCCCACTCGACCTCGCGGGCGGCGAGGCTGTACTGGATCTGGTGCGAGGCGAACCGTTCCAGACCCAGCCGCTCGCTGGTGGCCAGGGCCCGGGTGAGCTGCCAGGACGTCAGGTTGGAGGCGCCCACGTAGCGGACCTTTCCGGCCCTCACGAGGTCGTCCAGGGCCCGCAGGGTCTCCTCCCACGGGGTCCGGCCGTCCCAGCCGTGCGTCTGGTAGAGGTCGATGTAGTCGGTGCCGAGGCGGCGCAGGCTGGCTTCGACCGAGCGCACGATGTGGTGCCGGGACAGTCCGCGGTCGTTCGGGCCGCTGCTGCCGTCCGGCATCTGCCAGCGCACCTTCGTCGCGATGATCACGTCGTCGCGACGCTGGCCGAGGGCCCCGCCGAGGACCTCCTCCGACTGCCCGGCGGAGTACATGTCGGCGGTGTCGAAGAAGTTGACGCCCGCGTCCATGCTCGCCCCGACGAGCCGCCGGGCCTCGACGGTGGTGAGCTGGCCCATGTGCTGGAAGCCGTGGCGGCCGCCGAACGTCATGGTGCCGAGGCAGATCTCGGAGACCCGCAGGCCGGTGCGGCCCAAGTAGCGCATACGCATGGGGATGTCGGTCCTCTCGGTCTCAGCGGACGTCGGCCGCGACCTGCTCGTCGAGGGCGGGGGCGGGGCTCGGGGCGGTCTGCCGGGGCCGCAGGAAGGCGATGGCGACCAGACCCGCGACGAGCAGCGCGCCGGCGGCGGTCAGCAGTCCTTCGCGCACACCCTCCAGGACCGCCGTGGACCCGCTGCCGCCGGAGGCGTCGATACCGGCCGCGGCGACCGTGGCCAGGACCGGGGTGCCGACCGTGACGCCGAGCTGCTGGCCCGTGTAGGCCAGGCCCGTGGCCAGGCCCTGCTCGTGGTCGGGCAGCCCCGAGGTGGCTGTGATCATGTAGCCGACGACCGCCAGCAGGTGACCGAAACCGCCGGTCGCGGTGGCCACGAGCAGCAGCGGCATGCTGCCGTCGCCGGTGTCGAGGAAGAAGAGCACGGCGGTGCTGGCCGCCTGCAGCAGCAGGCCGTGGACCAGCGCCCGATGGACGCCGATGGCGCCGATGATGCGGGCCGCGAAGGCACCGCCGAGGACGGCCGCGACGCCCAGGGAGGCGAAGGTGAATCCGGCGTTCAGCGGCGTCATCCCGCGCACCTGCTGCATGTACAGCGTGAGCAGGAAGACCATGCCGGTCATCATCGCGAAGGTGACCAGGCCGGTTGCGTTGCCCCAGCTGACGGTGCGGCGGCGCAGCACGTTGAGGTCCACGAGCGGCGCGGCGACCCGGGACTCGACGGCGAAGAAGGCGATCAGCAGAACCACACCGGCCGCGAGCGCGAACAGAGTCGTGCCGGCGCCCCAGCCGCTGCGCTCGGCGGAGGTGATGCCGTAGATGATCGACAGCAGACCGCCGGTGACGGTGATCGCGCCGAGGAGGTCCAGCCTCGGTGTCTCCTCGTTGCGGCTCTCCTTGATCAGGACCGGGGCGGCGATCGACGCGAGGAGACCGACCGGGACGCTGATGAACAGCGTGACGCGCCAGCTGGTCAGGTCGGTGATGACACCGCCCAGCACCACGCCGGACAGGAAACCGAGCGACAGCAGGGCGCCGTTGATGCCGAGCGCGCGGTCGCGCTGCGGGCCTTCGGCGAAGTTGGTCGTCAGCAGGGACATCGCCGCCGGGGTCAGCATGGCGGCCGCGACACCCTGTGCCGCACGGGCCGCGAGCAGGAAGCCGGGCGACGGCGCGAGGCCGCCCGCCAGGGAAGCGACGGTGAACAGGACCATGCCGGCGATGAACCAGTTGCGGCGGCCGTAGAGGTCGGCCGCCCGGCCGAAGAGCAACAGCAGGCCGCCGGACGGCAGGGCGAACGCGGTGACGACCCATTGGAGGTCGCTCAGCGCGAAGCCGAGGTCCTTGCCGAGGACGGGCAGCGCGACGCTGAGGATCGAGAAGTCCAGCGCGAGCATGAACTGGGCGCCGCACAACAGGGCGATGATGAGCCACTGGCGCGTGGTGAAACGCGCCTTGGCCGCGGAGTTGCCGGGATCGGAAGTCATGGGACGAGGCTGGCAATGTCCAACCCGCCGCGGGGAGCCCGAACTTATCCTGGGTTTATGACCACCAGCTTCAACGCAGTACGGGAGTCCCGTCGACGCGAGGAGCTCAAGCAGTTCCTGCGCACCCGCCGGGAGCGGCTCAGGCCCGAGGACGTGGGTATCGCGCCGGGGGCCCGCAGGCGCACCCCGGGGCTGCGCCGGGAGGAGGTCGCGATGCTCGCCGGCATCGGCGCCTCCTGGTACACCTGGCTCGAGCAGGGCCGGGACATCAAGGTGTCGGAGCAGGTCCTGGACGCCATCAGCAGGACCCTGCGCCTGGACGCGGTGGAACGGGACCACCTCTACCAGCTCGTGGGCATGAACCCGCCGCAGCGCACGGCGGACGAGACCCCCGGCACGGCGCAGTTGACGGCCCTGCTGGAGGGCTGGATGCCGAGTCCCGCGTACGTCATCGACCGGTGCTGGAACATCGTCGGGACCAACCGGGCGGCGGAGCTGGTCTTCGGGTTCCGCGAGGGCGACACCAACTGCCTGGTGGCCTTCTTCACCAACCCGGCGTTCCGGGCGCGGCACCGCTACTGGGACGAGATCGCTCCCGGTCTGGTGTCCGAGTTCCGCCGGGACGCCGCCCGTTACCCGGACGACCCGGAGTTCACCCGGATCTCGGGCCTGCTGACCGAGGAGAGCGCGGACTTCGCCGCGCTGTGGTCGCGCTACGAGATCACGGCGGCCAACCAGGGCGTGAAGGCGATCGACCATCCTCGGGCGGGGTGCCTGATCTTCGAGCACTCGGTGCTGGAGATCCCCGACCGCCCGGGCGTCCGGCTGATGCTGCATACGGCGCAGGCCGGTACGGACACCCGCGAGCGGGTCATGGAACTGCTGGGCCGGGACGCCCGCAAAGGCAGGATCTCGCTGGTGGAGGCGGGCTGAGCCAGAGTCACACGAGCACCACTGGAGAGTCACAAAAGACCTGTTCAGGAACCCAAGACAGGGCTCGATCCAGTGACAATGCTCTGATACACATGGCTGCGGTCAGGTATCCGTGAGCGGAGGAGCACGAACCGTGGTCAGCAAGAGCAAGGTCGCAAGTGCCGGTGCCGTAGCGGCGGTGCTCCTCGGCACCGGATTCGCCGTCCAGCCCGCCGCCCGGGCCGAGGTGCCTCCGGTGAGTGCCGTCGTCCTGAGCCAGGGCGTCACGTCGGCGCCCTTCAAGATCAAGGCGAACGGCGACCGGAAGGTGCTCTACCGCAAGGCGGTGGTGCAACCGGGCGCCTCCACCGGCTGGCACTACCACCTGGGCGAGGAGATCGCCGTCATCAACTCCGGGACCTTCACCCGGATCGAGGGCTCGGACTGCTCGGTGCGCGAGTACGGTCCCGGAGAGTCGCTCGTGGAGCCCGTGGGCCCGGACACCGTGCACATGGGCGTCAACAACGGCACCGAGCCGGTGGAGCTGTACGTCGTCGACATCATCCCCAAGAACGCCACCGCACCGACCGTGGCCGCCCCGGACCCGGGCTGCGGCCCGGCCGGCCGGCGCGCGGGCCACGGGGGCGAGTGATGCGTCTGCCCCACCCGCTGGGCATTTCGGGCCCCACGCTCCTGCTGCCTGACGGACGGCAGAGTGCGCAGGAGGCCGTCCGCCTGGAGCTGCTCGACCCGGAGACCGCCGACGAACTGGGCTGTGACGGGCTGCCGGTGGCCGACCAGGCCCCGCCCGAGATGGCGGCCGAGGCGGGCCGCCGGGCGCTCACGGCGGCCGGGGTCGACGCCGGTGCCGTCGGTCTCGTCCTGCACGCCTGGATCCACTACCAGGGCCACGACCTGTGGTCGCCGGCGCACTTCATCGCCGACCGGCTCGGCGCGGCGGGCGCCGTTCCCGTCGGCGTCCAGCAGGTGTGCAACGGCGGCGCAGCGGCCGTGGAGCTGGCCGCGGCACGGCTTTTCGTCGAACCCGGCCTCGGCAGTGCCCTGGTCACCACCGCCGACGCCTTCCTCGATCCGGGCTTCGACCGCTGGAGGGGCGACTACGGCATCGCGTACGGCGACGGCGCCACGGCCCTGGTCCTGCACCGTCTGCCGGGGACCGAGGGCGGCAGGCCGGCCGACCTGGTGCTGCACGCCCTGTCCACGGTGGCCGCGCCGCGACTGGAGCGGATGCACCGCGGGGACGACCCCTTCAGCCCGGCCGCCCGCTCGCTCGGCCCCCAGGTCGACATCCGCCGCACCAAGAAGGCGTATCTGCAGAGCGAGGGCATGGAGGCTTTCATCGAGGCGAGCGCGGCGGCCCTCCGGTCGGCGGTGGAGTCGTGTCTCGCGGACGCGGGCCTGGCGGCCACGGGCGATGCCCCGCTGCGCTACGTGGTGACACCGCGCCTCGGCCGCAAGACCATCGACCTGGCCTACGCGCCGCTGCTGACCAAGCTCACCGGGGCGGAGCTGCTGCGCCCGGGAGCCGGCACCGGGCACCTCGGGGCCGGCGACACCGCGGCGAACCTGGCGGAGCTGCACACCCGGAAGATGCTGGGCCCCGGCGAGTACGCACTCGTAGTGAGCGCGGGTGCGGGTTTCACCTGGTCGTGCCTGCTGGTGAGCGGCACCTGAGCCCGGGACGGGCGAGGGTCCGCGGGGCGGTCTGCCCCGCGGACCCCGACGGCGTCGGCCGACTCAGCCGGTGGGCTGCATGGTGGACCGGGACACGCGCTGCACCACGCTCCGCACCGACATCCGGTCCTGCTGCCGCCCGGAGCACCGGGGGTCGGCAGCCCTGGGCCGCGAC
>NZ_JBEXSH010000491.1:0-6752 GCF_040613555.1 Streptomyces sp. NPDC006265 | reverse complement strand
GAGCGGCCCGCGCAGGGCCACGGTGGCCTTCTCGTGGCCCCGGCGCCAGGCGACGCCGTCCTCGGTGAGTTCGACGAGCCACTCGGCGTTCACCTCCGCCCCGGTGTCGGTGGCGTGCAGGTGGATGCTGCGGCCGGGGCCGCGCAGTTCCCTCGCCGCGTCGTGCGGCACCGTCCGCTGGACGTACTCCACGATCTGCAGCCACTCGTCGAGCGCGTCGGCGGCCACCTCGGGCGCGACCTCGTAGGGCAGGCCGGCCGCGAGCGTGGCGTCCGCGCGGTGCACGGTGATCTCGTGCGTCATCCGGCGGGCCCAGAACCCGGCGTTGAGGATTCCGGCCCAGCCCCACACCTTCGCGTCCGGCCCGGCCTCCCGCAGTGCGGCGACGACCTGCTCGCCGCTCTCCGCCAGCCATGCGTCCAGCGCGGCCGCGTCACCCCGCGCCCCGGGCCCGGCCGCACCCGGCACCCGCTCCTCCGGCACCTCCGCCTCGGCCCGGGTGCGCACCATGAGCTCCACCCAGCGCAGCGCTGCGCCCATGTGCCGTACGAGGTCCTCCAGGGACCAGTCCGGGCAGGTCGGCACGGTGCCGGACAGAGTGGCACCGGAGGTCACCACGGACCTCAACAGGCCGACCTGGTGGGCGATTTCGTCGCAGTAGCGGTCGTGTGCGAGTAACGGCGTCATGCCCCGCACCCTAGGCGGCAGACGATCAGCCGAGCACCACGATTTCGGCCGCGTCGAACTCCACACCGACCTCGTCCCCGGTCTCCGGCGCGTCCCGCAACGCGCACGCCGCCTCCAGGCGCGGGGCGTCCGGGGGCTGGAGGTGCACGGTGACATGGGTGCCCCTGAAGGTGCGTGCGGCCACGGTGCAGCGCAGACCCGCGTCGGCGGGCCCCAGACGCACTCCGGCGGGCCGCACCAGTAGGGTCCGGGTGCCCTGCGGGGCGTCCTCCGGCACCGGCACCTTGCCCCACGGTGTGTCCGCGGCCTCGGTCCCCACCGTCGCCTCGACCACGTTCTCGAAGCCGAGGAAGCGGGCGACGAACGCGTCGGCGGGTCGCTGCCACACCTCAAGGGGCGTACCGGACTGGGCGATCCGCCCGTCCCGCATCACCACGACCCGGTCGGCCAGTGCGAAGGCCTCCCCCTGGTCGTGCGTCACGGCGAGCACCGTCGTGCCCAACCGTCCGAACAGTTCCTTCAGTTCGACGACCAGCCGCTCCCGCAACGACCGGTCGAGCTGCCCCAGCGGCTCGTCCAGCATCAGCAGCCGGGGACTCGGCGCGAGGGCCCGGGCCAGCGCCACCCGCTGCTGCTCCCCGCCGGACAGCGCGGCGACGGCCCGGCGGCCCGCGTCCGGCAGCCCCACGAGGTCCAGCAACTCCCGCACCCGCTCGGCCTGTCGCCGCTTCGGCTCGCCGTGCATCCGCAACCCGAAGGCCACGTTGCCGCCCACGTCCCGCTGCGGAAACAGCTGGTGGTCCTGGAACATCAGCCCGACCCCGCGCCGGTGCGCCGGCAGGCCCGCCTGGTCGCGCCCGTCGAGCATCACCCGCCCGGAGTCCAGGGGTTGCAGGCCGGCCACCGCCCGCAGCAGGGTCGACTTGCCGCTGCCGCTGGGTCCGAGCACGCACACGATCTCGTGCTCGGCGACCTCCAGATCGACGGCGTCCAGCACGGCCCGGCCGCCGAAACGGACCGTCGCATCCCGCAGGGCCAGCAGCATCAGAACTCCCCCGTCCGGTCCGTGCGGAGCCTCTCCAGCACCAGCAGGGCCACGGCGCACACCACCATCAGAATCGTCGAAAGGGCCATCGCCTGCCCGTAGTTGAGGTCCCCGGGCCGCCCGAGCAGCCGGGCCACGGCCACCGGCAGCGTCGGCCGGTCGGGCCGTGCGATGAACACCGTCGCCCCGAACTCCCCGAGCGACACGGCGAAGGCGAACCCGGCCGCGATCAGCAGCGCCCGCCGCACCATCGGCAGGTCCACCTCCCGCCACACCCGCCAGGGCGAGGCGCCGAGCATCGAGGCCGCCTCCCGCAGCCGCACGTCCACCGCCCTCAGCACCGGCAGCATGGTCCGTACGACGAACGGCACACCCACCAGCGCCTGCGCGAGCGGCACGAGGATCCACGAGGACCGCAGATCCAGCGGCGGCTCGTCGAGGGAGATCAGGAACCCGAAGCCGACGGTCACCGCGGACACCCCGAGCGGCAGCATCAGCAGCGCGTCGAAGCCGCGCACCAACCGCCCGGCGTCCCGGCGGGTGAGCGCCACCGCGGCGAGCCCGCCGATCAGCACGGCGATGAGCGTGGCGGCGACGGCGTACGACAGGGAGTTGCCGATCGCCTCGATCGGCGGGACCAGGAACACTCCCCCGTCCTCGCCGGTCAGCGCCCGGTAGTAGCCGAAGCCCGGCGCGTCCAGGGACCGCTGCACCAGCACGGCCAGTGGCAGCACGAGCAGCACCGTGACGGTGAGCAGCACCCCGCCCAGCAGCGTCCACTGCCCCGCTCCGCGCGGCCGGCGCGCGGTCACGGACGCGTCCACCAGCCGCAGCGCGGTCTCCCGCCGCCGCACGGTCCAGGCGTGCACCGCGAGGATCGCGCCCACCGCCACGAACTGGATCAGCGTCAGCACGGCCGCGGTGGACAGGTCGAAGATCTCGGACGTCTGCCGGTAGATCTCCACCTCCAGGGTGGAGAAGGTGGGACCGCCGAGGATCTGCACGACACCGAAGGAGGTGAAGGTGAACAGGAAGACCATGAGCGCGGCGGCGGCCACGGCCGGGGCGAGGGCGGGCAGGGTGACCTGCCGCCAGGCCTTCAGCTGGGACGCCCCGAGCATCCGCGCGGCCTCCTCCTGCCGCGGATCGAGCTGCGCCCAGAGCCCGCCGACGGTCCGGACGACGACCGCGTAATTGAAGAAGACGTGCGCGAGAAGGATCGCCCATACCGTGGTGTCCAGGCGTACGCCCCACAGCTCGTCGAGCAGCCCGCCCCGGCCGACCATCGCCAGGAACGCCGTACCGACGACGACCGGCGGCAGCACGAACGGGACGGTGACGACCGCCCGCAGAACCTGCCTGCCCGGGAAGTCGAAGCGCGCGAAGACGTACGCGCCGGGGAGCGCGACGAGCAGCGTGAGCGCGGTGGAGACCAGCGCCTGCCAGGTGGTGAACCACAGGACGTGCCGGACGTCGGACTGGGCGAGGACCTCGCCGATCCGCCCGAGGTGCCAGGTGCCGTCGGTCTTCAGACCCCGCGCGACGATCGCGGCGACGGGGTAGGCGAAGAAGACCGCGAAGAACACGACGGGCGCGGCCAGCAGACCGCACCGCGCCGCCGCGCCCCGCCGCCGGGCGGCTACTTCAGCACGAGTGAGGTCCACGACTTGACCCACTGGTCACGGTGATCGGCGATCTTCGCCGGGTCCAAGGTCTCCGGGTCCTTCGCCTGCGGCCCGTACGTCACGAACTCCGGCGGCACCTGGGCGCCCTCGGTCACCGGGTACACGAACATGTTGAGCGGCATGTCCTCCTGGAACCTCTTGCTGATGAGGAAGTCGAGGAGGGCCTTGCCACCCTTGGTGTTCTTGGCGTTGCCGAGCAGCCCCGCATATTCGACCTGCCGGAAGCAGGTGCCGTCGGCGACCCCGGTCGGTGCCGTGCTCGGCTTCGGGTCGGCGAAGACGACCTCGGCGGGCGGCGAGGAGGCGTACGACACGACGAGCGGCCGGTCACCCTTGGCCTTCTTGCCGCCGGCCGAGCCGGAGAACTCCTCGTTGTAGGCCTGCTCCCAGCCGTCGACGACCTTCACGCCGTTGGCCTTGAGCTTCTTCCAGTAGCCCTCCCAGCCCCCGTCGCCGTACTGCGCGACGGTGCCGAGCAGGAAGCCGAGGCCGGGTGAGGAAGCGGAGGCGTTCTCGGTGACCAGCAGGTTCTTGTACTGGGGCTTGACCAGGTCGTCGAAGCTCTTCGGCGGCTCCAGCTTGTGGTCGGCGAAGTACTTCTTGTCGTAGTTGACGCAGATGTCGCCGGTGTCGATGGGTGTGACCCGGTGCTGGTCCTGGTCGACGCGGTACTCGGCCTTGACCTTGTCGGAGCCCTTCGGCTCGTACGACTGGAACAGCCCGTTGTCGAGCGCCCGCGAGAGCAGGGTGTTGTCGACGCCGAAGAAGACATCGCCCTGCGGGTTGTCCTTGGTCAGGATGGCCTTGTTCACGGCCTGCCCGGCGTCGCCGTCCTTCAGGACGTCGACCTTGTAGCCGGACTGCTTCTCGAAGGCCGCGATGACGTCCTTGGACGCGGCCCACGAGTCGTGGCTGACGAGCGTCACGGTCTTGGAGTCGCCGGACCCCTGACCGCCGTCGGACGATCCGCACGCGGCGAGCGTGCCGGCCATGCCGAGCCCGACGACGACAGCCGTCAGTCGCTTCTTCTTGTTCTTGCTCACTGGATTCCTCCTGGAGTGACCAGGAGAAGACGCGGCCCTGCCCGGGACTTCCGGGGTCCCGGGCAGGGCGCAACAGCTCGAGTGGTGACCGATCTCCCTACCCAGAATGACCTGGGCCAGGTTCGGAGGGTCTGCGGCCGGGTGCCGCACTCTCAGCGCTGTGGCGCTCCCCTGTCGGAATATGCAGGTGTCGAATACGAGGGTGCCGATATGAAGATGTGCTGACGACGGTCAGACTACCGTTCGGTGGCCGCGAGCTGACCACACGCCCCGTCGATCTCCTGACCACGGGTGTCCCGGATCGTCACCGGCACACCGTGGGCGGCGATGGCCTCCACGAACGCCTTCTCGTCCTCGGGCCGGGAGGCGGTCCACTTCGACCCCGGCGTGGGGTTCAGCGGGATGAGGTTGACGTGCACGGGCCTGCCTTTGAGCATCCGGCCGAGCCGGTCACCACGCCAGGCCTGATCGTTGATGTCCCGGATCAGCGCGTACTCGATGGACAGCCGCCGCCCCGACTTGGCGCTGTACTCGAAGCCGGCGTCCAGCACCTCGCGGACCTTCCAGCGCGTGTTCACCGGCACGAGGGTGTCGCGCAGCTCGTCGTCGGGCGCGTGCAGCGAGATGGCGAGCCGGCACTTGAAGCCCTCGTCGGAGAACCGGTGGATGGCCGGGACGAGGCCGACGGTGGAGACGGTGATGCCGCGCTGCGAGAGGCCCACCCCGTCGGGCTCGGGGTCGGTGAGCCGCCGGATGGCGCCGGCGACCCGGTTGTAGTTGGCGAGCGGCTCGCCCATGCCCATGAAGACGATGTTGCTGAGCCGCGCGGGACCGCCGGGGACCTCCCCGTCACGCAGGGCCCGCATGCCGTCCACGATCTGGTGCACGATCTCGGCGGTGGACAGATTCCGGTCCAGTCCCGCCTGCCCGGTCGCGCAGAACGGGCAGTTCATGCCGCATCCCGCCTGCGAGCTGATGCACATGGTCACCCGGTCCGGGTAGCGCATCAGCACGGACTCGACGAGCGTCCCGTCGAACAGCCGCCACAGCGTCTTGCGCGTGGTGCCCTCGTCGGTCGACAGATGCCGCACGACGGTCATCAGCTCGGGCAGCAGCGCCTCCCGCAGCTTCCCCCGGGCACCGGCGGGAATGTCCGTCCACTGCTCCGGATCATGCGCGTACCGCGCGAAGTAGTGCTGCGAGAGCTGCTTGGCACGAAACGGCTTCTCCCCGACAGCGGCTACGGCCTCCTTGCGCTCGGCAGGAGTGAGATCGGCAAGATGCCGCGGCGGCTTCTTGGCTCCGCGGGGGGCTACGAAAGTGAGTTCTCCGGGCTTAGGCATGGCCGTACCAGTGTCGCAGATCCAATCGGGTGACCCGGGACTGCCGCTCGCGACGGCTGTCGGGGCGTTGGTGCGGCGCGCCCGCTTGAGAGGATGGCGCGGATCATCACACGAAATGAGGGTTGAGCATGCTCGTGCTCATACTGTCGGTCGTCGTCCTGCTCGTCGTCGGCGGCTGCGTCTGCGTGTTCTGGGCAGCCAGGGGCGATGCCCCGCGCTGGGCACGTGGTGTGGCCACGGCGACGCTGCTCGGGAGCGAACTGGCCCGCAGCGCGAGCCGGAAGCCTCGCTCGCAGCAGAGCAGCGGGGACGACTAGGCGTCCGGAAGTTCCCGCGGCGGCGGTGAGGGAAGTGGCCGGCGCCGTCCAGGGAGCGTGACGTCCTACTCGCCCGTGTGTTCCAGCCGGTCCTTGAGCAGTTGCTCGTTGCGCGGGAGTTCCTTGCGGATCTGGGGGCGTACGACGAGGGGGACCAGGACCTTGCCCATGCCGTGACCCTCGAAGTCGATGTCGATCGTGACGTGGGAGCGGCGGCCCTCGTCGAAGGGCTCGACCTCGCCGTGCACCTGCGCACGGACGGGGCCGTCGACGCCGCGCATGCCCCAGCTGTGCGGCGGGTCGTACTCGGTGACCTCCATGGTCATCGGCATGACACGGCGGCCGACGTGCCGGGTCACACGGACCTTGCTGCCGATGCCGACGGGCCCCTCGTCGAGCCGCTCCGCGGACACGGCGCTCAGCTGCCACTCCGGCAGGTGCCCGGCTTCCATGACGTATTGGTAGACCTCCTCGGGACGGCGGTCGACGTCGATGCTCTCTCGGATGATGGCCATGATGGCCTCCTTTGGGAGGTACATCTGAATCGTCCCACTTAGCGACCAGAGCCCTGCGCCCGACCGGACGACCTCGCCCACCTCGGGGCCCGACTCGGCCGATCCCGGCCCCGAGGA
>NZ_JBEXSH010000490.1:0-6761 GCF_040613555.1 Streptomyces sp. NPDC006265 | reverse complement strand
GGGTCGGGCGGCCCGCCGGCCGGGCGGGTGAGGTCTCCGGGCGGGGCCGGGTCGGTGTCGTGCACCTCGACCTGACATCCCGACGGCATCAGCTCCACGACCAGCTCTATCGGCGTCTCGCCCGTGGTGTGCTCCACGGCGTTCGCCACCAGCTCCGCCGTCAGCAGCTCCGCGGTGTCGCAGTCCGCCCCGTGCTCCAGCTCGGCCAGCGCCGTACGGACCAGGGCACGGGCCACGGGCACCGCGGCTGCGGTGTGCGGCAGCGCGATGCGCCAGGAGGCGGGGGCTGAGGAGAGTTCGTACACGGCGGGTCCGTTCATGGCGCAGGACATCCTGCTTTCAACCTGATGAATGGTACGGCGCCGCTCTTCGGAGACGTCCGAGGGGCACCGTCGGAGGCGCCCTTGCCTCCTTGCCGGACGGCCTACCCGGGTGAACGCGCCGCCGCGCACAGCTGGTCCCGCCGTTACGCCGGTGTGGACGATCTGTGACGGATGTAACCGGACCGGGTCACGCCGGACCCGCATCCGAGTCCTACCCGGACGGCCTATCGCGCACTCATGACGACAGTCACGGATGAGTGATAGCTTCGGAGGGTAGAGCTCAGTGAGGCAGTGCCCGCCCGAGGAGGCCGCACGTCATGAGTCCCTTCACCGGCTCCGCCGCCCGCACCCCAGGCTGGGAGCATCTGCTCGTCGACATCGCCGACGGCGTCGCCACCGTCACCCTGGCCCGCCCCGAGAAGCTCAACGCGCTCACCTTCGGCGCCTACGCCGACCTGCGCGACCTGCTCGCGGAGCTGTCCCGGGAGCGGTCCGTCAGGGTCCTGGTGCTGGCCGGGGGAGGCCGCGGCTTCTGCTCCGGCGGCGACGTCGACGAGATCATCGGTGCCACCCTCGGCATGGACACCGCCCAGCTCCTGGACTTCAACCGGATGACCGGCCAGGTGGTCCGCGCGATCCGCGAGTGCCCGTTCCCCGTGATCGCGGCGCTGCACGGCGTGGCCGCGGGAGCGGGAGCGGTCCTCGCCCTGGCCGCGGACTTCCGCGTCGCCGACCCCACCGCCCGCTTCGCCTTCCTGTTCACCCGCGTCGGCCTCTCCGGCGGGGACATGGGCGCGGCCTACCTGCTGCCCCGCGTCGTCGGCCTGGGCCATGCGACCCGCCTGCTGATGCTGGGCGACCCGGTCCGGGCCCTCGAGGCGGAGCGCATCGGCCTGATCAGCGAACTGACGGAAGAGGGCCGGGCCGACGAGACCGCACAACAACTGGCCCACCGCCTGGCAGAGGGCCCGGCTCTGGCCTACGCCCAGACCAAGGCGCTGCTCACGGCGGAACTGGACATGCCCCTGGCGGCATCGGTGGAACTGGACGCCTCCACCCAGGCCCTCTTGATGACCGGGGAGGACTACGCGGAGTTCCACGCGGCGTTCACGGAAAAGCGCCCTCCCAAATGGAGCGGACGGTGACTGCAACCCCTTCAGGGGCGCAGGGAACTGCGCGACACGCCACAAACGGACGGCGCCCGCACGCCGTCCCCGGCCGCCCCCAACGCGTCGCGATCATCGGCGGCGGCCCGGGAGGGCTCTACGCCGCCGCCCTCCTCAAACGCCTCGACCCCACCCGCGAGATCACCGTCTGGGAACGCAACGCTCCCGACGACACCTTCGGCTTCGGCGTGGTCCTCTCCGACGAAACCCTCGGCGGCATCGAACACGCCGACCCTCAGGTCTACGAGGCCCTCCAGCAGCACTTCACCCGCTGGGACGACATAGACATCGTCCACCGCACCCACCGCCACACCTCCGGCGGGCACGGCTTCGCGGCCCTGGGCCGCAAGCGACTGCTCGAGATCCTCCACACCCGCTGCCGCGAACTCGGCGTCGGCCTCCGCTTCCGCACCGAGGCCCCGCACGACCTCCCGCACACCCACGACCTGGTCATCGCCGCGGACGGCATCCACAGCGCCACCCGCGAGACCCACGCGGACGTCTTCCGCCCCCGGGTGACCACCCACCGCTGCCGCTACATCTGGCTCGCCGCCGACTTCCCCTTCGACTCCTTCCGCTTCGAGATCGCCGAGACCGAGCACGGCGTGATGCAGCTCCACGGCTACCCCTATGCCCCCGACGCCTCGACCGTGATCATCGAGATGCGTGAAGAGGTCTGGCACGCGGCCGGCTTCGACGAGCTCGGCGAAGCGGAGTCGATCGAGCGCTGCGGCAAGATCTTCGCGGAGGCGCTCCGCGGCCGCCCCCTGAAGTCGAACAACTCCACGTGGACGACGTTCCGCACGGTCGTCAACGACCGCTGGTCGCACGGCAACATCGTGCTCCTCGGGGACGCCGCCCACACCGCCCACTTCTCCATCGGCTCCGGCACCAAGCTCGCCGTCGAGGACGCGCTGGCCCTGGCCGCCTGTCTGGAGGAGCGGGGCTCGCTGCCCGAAGCCCTGACCGCCTACGAGGCGGAGCGGCGCCCCGTCGTCGCCTCCACCCAGCGTGCGGCCCGGGCCAGCCTGGAGTGGTTCGAGAACATCGCCCTGTACCTGGACCAGCCGCCCCGCCAGTTCGCCTTCAACCTGCTCACCCGCAGCCGCCGCGTCACGCACGACAACCTGCGGCTGCGCGACGCCCGCTTCATGGAGACGGTCGAGCGCGAGTTCGGCTGCCCGCCCGGCACCCCCCCGATGTTCACGCCGTTCCGGCTGCGCGGCCTGACCCTGCGCAACCGGGTCGTCGTCTCGCCCATGGACATGTACTCGGCCGCCGACGGTGTCCCCGGCGACTTCCACCTCGTCCACCTGGGCGCACGGGCGCTGGGCGGGGCCGGGCTGGTGATGACCGAGATGGTGTGCGTCAGCGAGGAGGGCCGGATCACGCCCGGCTGCGCCGGTCTCTACACCGGCCGGCAGGCCGAGGCGTGGAAGCGCATCACCAACTTCGTGCACGCCCAGGCCCCCGGCACCGCGATCGGCGTGCAGCTCGGCCACAGCGGCCGCAAGGGCTCCACGAAACTGATGTGGGAGGGCATGGACGAGCCGCTGCAGGAGGGCAACTGGCCGCTAGTGGCTCCCTCGGCGCTCCCGTACAAGGACTTCAGCCAGACGCCGCGCGAGTTGTCCCGTGCCCAGCTCACCGACATCCGGGAACAGTTCACGGCGTCCGCGGTCCGCGCCGCCCGGGCCGGTTTCGACCTGCTCGAACTGCACTGCGCGCACGGCTATCTGCTGTCCGGGTTCCTCTCCCCGCTGACCAACCGGCGCACCGACGCCTACGGCGGCTCCCTGGAGAAGCGGCTGCGCTTCCCGCTGGAGGTCTTCGACGCCGTACGGAAGGTGTGGCCGGGGGAGCGGCCCATGACCGTCCGGATCTCCGCCACCGACTGGGCCGAGGGCGGCACGAGAGCCGAGGACGCCGTCGAGATCGCCCGGGCCTTCGCCGCGCACGGCGCCGACGCCATCGACGTGTCGACGGGCCAGGTCGTGGCCGACGAGCGGCCGGAGTTCGGGCGGTCGTACCAGACGCCGTTCGCGGACCGGATCCGCCACACCGCCGGCATCCCGGTGATCGCGGTCGGCGCGATCTCCTCCTGGGACGACGTCAACTCCCTGATCCTCGCGGGCCGCACCGACCTCTGCGCCCTGGCCCGCCCCCACCTCTACGACCCCCACTGGACCCTGCACGCGGCGGCCGAGCAGGGCTACACGGGCCCGGGCGCGCCCTGGCCGGCCCCGTACCGCGCGGGAAGCCGCCGCCCCCAGACGGGCCGTACGGACGCCCCGAAACCGCGACTGAGTCTGGGAGGCGGCGCCGCCGAGGGCGGTTAGGATCCGTGGCATGGCCCTGACCCTGGACGACGTGGACCGGTTCGAAGCCTTCAGGCCGCGCCTGGAGGCGGTGGCCTATCGGATGCTCGGGTCGGCGAGCGAGGCCGAGGACGCCGTGCAGGAGACGTTCCTGCGCTGGCAGGGCGCTGACACCGACCGCATCGACGTGCCCGAGGCATGGCTGACGAAGGTGCTCACCAACCTGTGCCTCAACCAGCTCACCTCGGCCCGTGCGCGGCGTGAGACCTACGTCGGCCAGTGGCTGCCCGAGCCGCTGCTCGCCGGGGACCGTATGCTCGGCCCCGCCGACACCGCCGAGCAGCGTGAATCGGTTTCGTACGCGGTGCTCGTCCTGCTGGAGCGCCTCTCCCCGAACGAGCGGGCGGTGTACGTGCTGCGGGAGGCCTTCGACTACCCGCACCGGGAGATCGCCGACATCCTCGACATCACCGAGGCCGCCAGCCAGCAGATCCTGCACCGCGCGAAGAAGCACGTCGCCCAGGGCAGGGCCCGTGCGCGCACCGAGATCGACGAGGCCGCCGCGCGGCGGGTCATCGACGAGTTCCTGGCGGCCGCCGAGAGCGGACAGACCGAGCCGCTCGTGCGGCTGCTCACCCAGGACGCCGTGGCGGTCGGCGACGGCGGCGGCAAGGTCCCGGCCCGCGCCAGGGCGTTCGAGGGTGCCCTCGCGGGTGCCAAGTTCATGCGGGGCCTGTTCAAGCCCAGCGCGGCCAAGCGCGCCCTGGTCGGCGGCTCGCCCGACGTCTACGCCTGGACCGCCAACGGCGACCCCGCCCTCGTGGTGGTCCTCGACGGTCGGGTCATCGGCGTCATGTGCCTGGAGGTCGCCGCCGACGGCATCGTCGCGTTCCGCAACCAGGTCAACCCCGACAAGCTCGAACGCGCGACCCGGCTGTGGGCCGCCGGCGACCACGGCGACCCCCTGCTCACGGTCTTCTGACCCGGCCGACCGTGATGTGACGTGCTTCACATCGCACTCCTGTCAGGAAACGGCGGGCCCCCCGGTTCAAGGGGTGAATCCGCAACAGACAGCCGTCATGACAGGAGCTACGCCATGCAGCACCGCATCGTCGTCCTCGGAGCCGGCTACACCGGAGCGACCGCCGCCGGGCGCCTCGCCAGGCGACTGCGCCGCGAGGACGTCGCCCTCACTCTCGTCAACGCCGAGCCCGACTTCGTCGAGCGCGTCCGGATGCACCAGCTCGCGACCGGCCAGGACCTCGCGCCCCGGCCGTTCGTCGAGATGTTCGAGGGCACCGGCGTCGCGCTGAAGCAGGGGAAGGTCACCGCCGTCGACGTCGACCGCAGGACCGTCACCGTCGCCGCCCTCGACGCGACCGGGGAGGCGAAGGACGAGGAGCTGGAATACGACACCCTCGTGTACGCCCTCGGTAGCGGCTGGAACGACCAGGGGGTGCCCGGTACCGCCGAGTACGCCTACGAGATCGCAAGCCGCCCCGGAGCGCTCCGGCTGCGCGAGCGCCTGGCCGGCCTGGCCGCCGGAGAGTCCGTGGTCGTGGTCGGAGGCGGTCTCACCGGCATCGAGGCGGCGACCGAGATCGCCGAGGCCCGCCCGGACCTCGCCGTCGTCCTCGCCGCCCGCGGCGGCCTCGGCGACTGGCTCTCGGAGAAGGGCGCCGGGCACCTGCGCACGGTCTTCGACCGGCTCGGCATCACCGTCCACGAGCACGCCGCCGTCACCGCCGTCGAGGCCGGCCACATCACCACCGGCGACGGGACGGACATCCCGGCCGCGGTCACCGTGTGGACCACCGGCTTCGCCGTCCACCCGATCGCCCGGGCGACCAGCCTGGAGGTCACCGGCACCGGCCAGATCGTCGTCGACCGGACCATGCGCTCGGTGTCACATCCGCACGTGTACGCCGTCGGGGACGCGGCCCTGGCGATGGGTCCCGGGGACAAGCCGCTGCGGATGTCGTGCGCCTCGGGCGTCCCCGGCGCCTGGCAGGCCGCCGACGCCATCGCGGCCCGGCTGACCGGGGGCAAGGTCCCGACCGTGCCCGTGCGCTACTTCAACCAGTGCATCTCACTGGGCCGCAAGGACGGTCTGATCCAGTACGTCACCGCGGACGACCGCGCCGTGTCGTCGGCCCTGACCGGCCGGCTCGCCGCCCTCTACAAGGAGATCATCTGCAAGGGCGCGGCCTGGGGCGTCGCCCACCCGCTGCTCGTGCCGGCCCGGCGCCGCCGCGTCGTGCGGGACGCCGTCGTCGTCCCGGAGAGCTCCCCGGTCGGGACAGCGGCCTGAGCCGCGGGATGCCGGCCGCTTCAGACCGGGTAGGCGTGGGTCTGTGCCGCCTTCACCGTCGCCCAGACCTCCGCGCCCGGGTGGAGGTCGAGCTCGGCCGCGGCGACCGTCGTGAGGTCGGCGGCGAGGGGGAGTTCACCGGTGAGGTCGGCGCGGATCTGGTCGCCGTGGGTCTCCAGACCGGCCACCTCGCAACGCCACAGGTTGCGGGCGCTGGAGCCGGTGGGCCGCTCCCGGTGCAGGGTGACCGCACTGGGCGGGAACGCCACGAAGACCGGGCCGGAAAGGACCTCCGTGGTGGTCAGGGGCGGGCCGTCGGCGAGCCGGACGGTGTGGCCGTCGGCCTCGCCCCGGTAGAGGTTCAGCCCGACCAACTGCGCGATGTAGTCCGTGCGGGGATGGCGGGCGATGTCGGCCGGGGTGCCCTCCTGGACCACCCGGCCGTGCTCCACGACCACCAGCCGGTCGGCCAGCACCATGGCGTCGAGCGGATCGTGGGTGACGAGCACCGCCACCGCCTCGAAGTCGGCCAGATGGCGCCGGAGCCGGGCCCGGACCTCCAGCCGGGTACGGGCGTCCAGGGCCGCCAGCGGCTCGTCCAGGAGCAGCAGCCGGGGGCGGGTGGCCAGGGCGCGGGCGAGGG
>NZ_JBEXSH010000489.1:0-6761 GCF_040613555.1 Streptomyces sp. NPDC006265 | reverse complement strand
TTCCCCTCCCCCCCCCTCTTCCCACCTCCCGCCTTCCCGCGCTGGGGCTGGGCCGCCGGCGCTGCTGGCACGCCCAGGGGCGTGCCAGCAGCGGGACAGCTCACTTCTTCTTGTTCCAGTTGTCCCAGGTCGGGCGGTTGTCGAAGGGAGCCGGGTTCTTCGCCCAGTTGTCCCACGTGGGCCGGTTGTCCCACGCTCCTTCAACGATCACCGGGGGCGGGGCGTCGTGCGTGGCTATCAACTCCATCACGACGGGGGTGTCGGATGTGGCGAGTCGGTCCAGGATCTTCATGCAACAGCCTCCTTGGTTGCGAGCGTGGACAGGGCCGTGACCAGGGCCTGCCGGGAGACCCGGCAGTAGTTGGTCTCGGTGGTCGTGAGGTCGCCGTTCTCGAAGTAGCGGTTGGCGGCCTGGGCGCCGCGGCAGAAGTCGAAGAACTCGCATTCGGCCTGGCAGCGGTCCAGGCCGGTGAGAAAGTCGCGTACGTAGCGCAGCCGGTGAGCATCACGGAGGATCTCGGGCAGGCGGCGGTCGCGGATGTTGCCGGCCACGAAGTCGCCGTACTCGGGCGCCGCCGTGTCCGCGAGTTCCGGGGAGAGCAGGACCACGTCGCCTTTCCAGGAGACGGTGGGGATCGGGTCGAGGCGGCGCCCGTCCCACTCAGTTCTCCGGCTGGAACGGATCAGCTTCAGGTACTCGGCGAGCCGTTCGACTTCCCGGACCGCCGGGGCGCCAGGATGCTCGCGGGCCCAGGTGAGAGTGCGGCGCCAGAACTCCTCGGCCTGGACCGCGGTGGGCGGCTGCCGGTCGGTATTGACCCCTTCGATCTCCTCGATGTTGAAGCCCACCGAATGGCCACCCAGCGAGGTCACGAACTCCAGCAGCTCCTCCGGCATCGCGATGCCCAGGGTGCCGACCACCGAGATGACGGAGAACGGGATGCCGTGCTCGCGCAGCTGCGAGATGCCGCGCAGGATCCGGTCGAAGGCGGGCTTGCCGCGCAGGTCGACGCGCTCGGCGTTCAAGGCGGCCGGCCCGTCGATGCTCACCCCAACGCAGACGTCGTAGGTGGCCAGTAGGTCGCACCACGTCTCGGTGATCAGCGTCGCGTTGGTCTGCACATAGTGGTGGACTCGGCCCGCCCGCCGCAGGGCCTCGAACGGCGCGAGCAGGGCGGCGAACTTCTGCTGGCCCACGGCGAGCGGCTCCCCGCCGTGCCAGACGATGCCGATCGGATGGCCGCTGTCGTCGAACTGGGCCACCGCCTGCGCCAGGGCCTCGGCCACCTCCAGGGGCATCTGGTGCTTGAGCTTGCGAAACGGCAGGTAGCAGTACCGGCAGTCCAGATTGCACCAGGTCGTGGGCTGGACCACCACAGTCTGCGGGGCCGCGAACCGCTGCTGGTACCGGGCACGCCACGGGGACGGTCGAGAGCGCATCAGGGTCCTCTCCTCAGCGGACAGAGGGCAACGCCGGCCCGCGGTGGTGCCGCGGAGCGGGATGCGACCAGGATCCGATCCGCGATGGTGTCTACGTGATGACATCGCGCTGTCATTGCCGATGACATGTCATCGGCGCGGCAATGACATTGCTCTGAAGTAGCGACACCGACACGGGAGTTCGAGTGCTTCCCGGTGGGCTATCGTGGCCGGGTGCCCCGCTCGATTCTGATCCACGACGGCCAGACCGCCCGCGATATCGGTCTGGTGTACTGCTGCTCGGGCTACCTCGTCGAGCGTGGCAAAGTGCTGCTGGTGCACCACAACCGCTTCGACAAATGGGTTCCGCCGGGCGGTCATATCGAGCCTGGGGAGTCCTTCGCGGGCACGGCGGTGCGCGAGTTCAAGGAGGAGACGGGGCTGCTGGTGGAGGCGATCTCCAGCCAGCCGGCCATCCACCCGCCCGACCACAATGCCACTCCTGAGCCCGTGCCGTTCTATGTGGACATCGAGCGCGAAGGCTTTCCGACGCCGGCACTGGTCCAGTTCTTCTACGTCCAGCGGCAGCCGGGTGCCCGGGAACAGGCCGTGGAGGCGCAGATCGAAGAGGTCCACGGGGCCGCCTGGTTCGGGCTGGAGGACCTCGACACCCTCAAGACCTTCGACCAGGTCCGGTCCCTGGCGCGGTTCGCCCTGCTGAACTACCCGGTGGCCGGGGAGCGCGCGACGGCGTAGTCGGCGGCTTACCGCCCTGCGAGGCGATACCCGCTGGCCCCGTCCACCATGCTGGCCAGCAGTAGCCGGGTCGGGGCGCCGCCGAAGGCCGTGGAGACGGCGTGGTTGAGGCGCTGAACGTATTTGGGCACCGAGGACGGGGCGACGTAGAGCTTCGCCGCGATCCGCTCGGTCGACATCCCGGCCTCGGGGGCGTCGTACACGACCTTCAGCACGTCGAACAGGCGCTCCGACAGCTCACACGCCACGCTTCCTTCGCTGTCGCGTGCCCCGAGGAGGATGCTCCGGCCCGGACCGAGGGCGACATGGACGATGACCATCTCGGCCGACACCTCGCTCGCGTCCTCGGATGCGGTGTCAGCGAGGTTCATCCGGGCCAGCCGCTGCATCGCTTCCTCGTAGGCCGACACCGTGTAGTACGCGGCCCTGATGGTGGCGCGCTTGCCCGAGGCGCCCGGCTCGTTCCACAGTCCGGCCTCCGGGTCCCACAGGCCGTTCATCAACTTCCACGCCTTGGCGAGGCGGGGATCGCGCGGGCTCGCGCCGGCCCGGATGGCGGCCTGGGTGCACAGCGCGTACGCCATGTGCTCCCAGGCCGTGCCCTGCACGTCCTTGTCGTCCTCGACGAACTCCTCCCACCGGTGGTGGTTGTGCAGCAGCCATTGGCCGGCCTCGACGACCACGTCGGACAGCTGCTTCCGCTGCACCGGGCCGTGCACCCCGCCCGCCTCCCGCGGGACGTCCCGGTAGGCGGGCTCGCCGCCGGGCCCCGTTCCGGCACAGACGGCCGACAGCGCGAGTAGGCACAGCGCAGTCTTGCTCGGGCTCGGGTCGGTGTCGATGTAGGTACGCCACCCCCATGCCCCGCTTGGGCGCCGGTGGTAGAGAAGGCCGTGCACTCCGTGGTCGATCAGCGGTTCGACGCGCTCCAGCAGGCTGGTGGTCTCCACCCCGCCGGGTAAGAGGAGCCCGGGGCCGAAGTCGTTAAGGGCATCTCTGAGCTCGGCGAGCCGGTGCACCACCAGGGCGGTCTGGTGCAGCGAGGTGTCGTCGAGACCGAGGACTTCGGGCCAGCCATGGTCGACCTGGTGGTCCTCGAGCCAGCCGACGCACCAGGCCGCGGTCTCCGCGACGCCGTTGTGGTGGAAGAAGCGCGGGTGGGACAGCAGTCCGGCCAGGCCGAAGGCGATGAACCGGGTGTGCTCACCACGACCGCCTTTGGGCCGGGGCCGCGAGTGCTCCGGGATGGCGCCGGTGAGAAAGTCGAGCCCTTGGCGAACCGGCTGTCCGGCGATGCCGGCGGCCCGCAGAATCGGCAGGACCTCGCTGGTGTTGACGATCGACGAGACCGAGGTCAGGGTGAGGCCCCACCCGCCGTCGTACCCCTGGTTGTGCAGCAGGGTCCGGGCGGCCTCGCCCGCTCTGGTCTCGAACGCCGCGAGCCCCACGTGCGCACTCTTCATGATTCGCCTCCGCCACCGAACGCCCCGGACCGCCGGTCGGACCGTACCCAACTCTCCTATAGCCGACGCGCGTTCAGGGTCGAGAGACTACGGTGCAGGGGTACGCCGCGCGCCCCGGTGGATCTCAGCGGCTCTTTCTCGCCGAGGTCGAAGCCGCCGAGGAAGAGAACCAGCTCGCCCTGATCGTTGAGGCGTTCCGCGAGTTCGAGAACGGACGGATGCCCGCGGGACCGGGTGCGAGAAGCCTCATCGAGATGTTCGCCCACATCGACGCGGAACTACAGGAAGCCGCGCGCACGGCGCCGAAGGTCCTCGAGGATGACGCCCACCTGGAGTGCCTCCTGCGCAAGCAGGCCGCCTCCCTCCACATCGGCCCGGCGAACTTCTGTTGGTTCCGCGACCCGTCCAAAGCTCTGTGCCTGAAGCTGGCCGCCACCCCGGACGCGACGAAGCCCCTGATCGGCATGTGCGACTCCGCCCGTTGCCCGCAGGCCACCCATCACCCCTGCCACCGGCCCGTGTGGGCTCGGCAGGCCCACACCATCGAGGACTTCATCACCAATCGCCGCGTCGCGAAGGGCGAGCGCAAGCGACTCGAACCTGAGCGCGACCGTGCACTTCGCGTCGTCGCCGAGATCGACTCCGCTACCAGCGCGCACCTCGTGGGAGCAAACTGACATGGCCCGACTCACCGCCACCGACCGGAACCGCAATGAAGCCGCCGTCCGCGCCGCGATGGAACGGCTGCTGGGTGGAGACCTCCCGCCGGGCGGAAAGTGCGACCTCAAGACGATCGCCTCTCTTGCCGGGATCACCCGCACCGGCTTCTATCCGAAGAAGAACCGCGACGGCACCATCCGGCCCGCACCTACCAGCATCTGGCCGAGGAGTTCGAACGCCGACGCGCCGAGCTCCAAGAAGTCGGCAAGATCATTGACCCGCACGACGCACAGATCGAGCGGCTCAAGACAGAGGACGCCACCCTGAAGGCGCGGATCCTCGCCCGCGATCAACAGATCGAAGACCTCTCCGAGTTCAAGGCTCTGGGCATCTCTCGGCTCGCCGCCCAGCACGACGAGATCGAACGGCTGCGCCGACAGATCGCGGAAATCGGCCCTGTGCGGCAACTGCCGCGCAGCGCGAGCCGCAAGGCGCCGTACGGATCATCTAGTTGACGCAAGCCCGGCGTTGAAGGTCCTTTGGGATCCTCAACGCCGGGAGCGATCGGCTCCGGTTCTTCCGCCCCCGATAGCATCGGAAGGGGCACAGTGCAGGGCCACGCCAAGGCGCCGAGCTGGAGCGCCGGTAAGGAGTCGCATGGAGTTCCGTCCGGTCAAGCGCGCCAAAGGAGCGTTCCAGCGGTCGCTGGCACCCGAGGAGATCAAGGCGGTGTGCGACCGTGCCTTCGGTCCCGAGCCCCGCCTGCTGTCCGCCGTCGAGCTGGGCCTGGGCATGTACAACAGCACGTACAAGGTCGAGCTGGCCGGCAAGGACAGGCCGGTGATCCTGAGGGTGGCGCCGGAGCCGGGCAGCCAGTTCCGTTCCGAGCAGCAGTTGATGCGCAACGAATACGCCTCCGTGCCCTGGCTGGCGGTAATCGCGCCGCTGATGCCGCGGGTGATCGCGGTGGACTGGTCGCAGGAGGTGATCGGCCGGGACTGGATGATCCAGACGTACCTGGACGGCGTCCCGGCTCCGGAGCACCTGGGGACATACCCGCGTACCGTGTGGCCGACGTTCTTCCGGCAGCTGGGCGCCATCGCCCGCCGCGTGCACGACGTGCGGGGCCCGCACTTCGGGCTCGTCAACGGCCCGGGGTACGGGACGTGGAGCGAGGCGGTGATCACGTCGCTGGAGCAGATCGCCGCCGACCTGGACGACGCCGGCCTGGACGCGGCCGACGTGCGGGAGGTCGTCGCGGCGGGCGCGCACGACCGCGCCGTGCTGGACGAGGTCGCTGAGCCTAGGCTGCTGACTGGCGACCTGTGGACTGTCAACGCCCTGATGGACTCGGCAGCCCCCGAGCCGGAGGTAACGGGCGTCCTGGACTTCGATCGCTGCCTGTTCGGAGACCCGGCCGCTGACTGGACCATCCGCATGGCGACGGCCAAGGACGATGAGCGGACGGCGTTCTGGGAGCCCTACGGGGCGCTGGACCGCTCGCCCTCAGCGGTGTGGCGGGCGCGCGTCTACGAGGCACGGCACCTGGGCGCGATCCGACTCGAACGCTACCGGCTGGGCAAGAGGGACGCGGTCCGCGAGAGCTACGGTGCGATGGCCGAGGTGCTCGCCGGCCTGACCTGATCGGGGTTCTCTGGGGCTGGTTCGACGTGGATGCGGACCCGCCGCAGGAGCGCGTCGGCCCGCTCCTCGACCTTGGCGGCCTCTGCTCCGGTGACCACGAATGCCCCCAGCCGGTGGCCGTTGGCACCCGGCTCGTGGACGAGGCCGCCGATCGCTGCCCGCCAGCGGACGAACGGCACACCCGGCCCCGTCTTCGGGAACCCGTAGAGGGAGGCCAGCCGCCCGGCGCGCGGGCTGATCACGAACCGTACGGTCGCGTATCCGCGGGCGGCTGGGGCGAGCGCGGCAGGTCGGCCGAGGGCGACGTCGAGCAGCGCCGCCCACACGTCGATGTCCAGGGCGTGCTGGAGCAGGACCCCGATGTGTCCGGCGGCGAGGCGGGCGCCGATCTCGATGACCGTGCACCGCCCGTCCCCGCCGACGATGACCTCGGTGTGCGAGGCCCCGTGTCGGATCCCGGTTGCGCGGATGGCCGCCTCCACCTCCCCGTACACGGCCGCCTGGACGGCCGGAGGTAGGGAGACGGGCAGGCTGTGCCCCGTCTCGACTCTCTTCGCACCGCCGGTCACCTGTTTCCGGGTCACGGCAAGATGCGTCGTGGCGCCGTCCTGGGTGAGGGACTCGACGCTGTACTCCGCCCCGGCGGCGAACGCCTGGGCCAGGACGCCCGGGTCGCCGCCGCTTCCGTACATGCCGACCACCGCGCGGGCGACGTCGGTGGCCGCGGCTGCACCGGCCGGACCGCCAACCGCCCTCTCCTCCAACTGCGCCAGTTCTCGAGCCCTCTTCGGATACCGAGCCCTCTCCATGTCCTTCATG
>NZ_JBEXSH010000488.1:0-6762 GCF_040613555.1 Streptomyces sp. NPDC006265 | reverse complement strand
CCCGGCACGCTCCCCCGAGCTCTCGACTCCGCTCGAGCAGGGGGTACCCCCACTCGCCGCACCAACCGAAATCCCAAGTACGTACAGCACGAGGGCTTTCGTCCGGCATGCCGAGAGCGCGCACCGGACACCGCGGGCACCGCACAGGACCTTCGAAACACCCCCGAGGGCCTGTCGTCTGGATCAGGTCGCAGGAACGTTGCGCCGCCTTTCAGCGCCGGTGAGCGGGGTCCGGTGCGTGCAGCTGCAAGGCGGAGGAGGGCGGCGACGCGATGGGGTCCCCCCTACTCGAGCGGAGTCGAGAGCCTGGGGAAGTCGGCAACCGACGACAACGCGGCAGATGCGCGTGTCAGACCCCGCCTCTGCGGCGTGCTCCAAACGACAGGCCCGGGGGCTGCGGTTACGGGCGCCCGCGCTGGCCGCGCAGGTGCTCCGCGATGGGCTTGAGGGCCTTGTCGAGCTCGGTCAGGGCCTCGGGGGACAGCAGGTCGATGAAGTGCCTGCGCACGGACGCCACATGGTGGGGCGCGACCTTCTGCATCGTCGTCATCCCGTGGTCGGTCAGGACCGCGTAGAGGCCCCGGCGGTCCGACTCGCAGTTCTCCCGCCGGACGAGGTTCGCGTTCTCCATGCGCGTGATCTGGTGCGAGAGGCGGCTTTTGGACTGGAGGGTGGCGGAAGCGAGGTCGCTCATCCGCATCCTCTGGCCCTCGGACTCGGAGAGATTCACCAGGATCTCGTAGTCGTTCATTGTCAGGCCGAACGGCTGCAGGTCCTTCTCGAGCTGGTACGTCAACAGCCTGTTGACCTCCAGGTGGGTGCGCCAAGCGCACTGCTCCGCATCGGTCAGCCAGCGGGTGGCCGTCTCGGTCTCCATGAATGAAGTCTACCTAAAATGTTGAAAGGCGAACTAGTGAGGGGTGGCATGTGACCGCGCACGCCTGGCGAACAACAGTGCGCAGACGTTCGATGTCACACTCCGCAGACTACCGCTCACAGCCCGAAGCGACGCTGGAGGTCCCCCAGCTGTCCGGGAAGGCGCGGTACGCCGGCCTGCCCCGCCTGGGGGCTGTGCGCCCCGCCACCGGGCACGCCGGCCTGGTGCGGAACGGTCCCCGTGGCCTGCTCGGCCATCAGGGTCTCGGACGACTGGAGCAGCACCGTCCCGGCGCCGACGAACTCGAACTGGTGCTCCTCGCCGGAGGCGCCGCCGAGGCCCGTCAGTGCACGTAGACCGCCCATGACGCCGGTCATGTACCCATGGTCGTAGTGGTGGCACGGGGAGGGGCAGTCGGCCCAGCCGACCAGGGCCTGGGGGTCGACCCTGATCGGGGGTTCCATGAACACCACCGGTCCGTTCGACGCGGCCACGAACTTTCCGGTTCCGATGAGGGTCAGAAAACCCGGCACGATTGATTGCTTCAGTGACAGAGTTGGCTGAAAAGCAAGCAGGTTGCCGGAGCGAATGGTCAGGTTGCCGTCCTCGAGGTCGTACGAATTGACGTCGAAGGCCCGGTCGGCGAGGAGCATCTTGCCCGAACCCTCCGCCACGACCCAGTCGCTCGCGTGCAGTGGCGAATGGAAGGAGGTGCGGACGAGGCGGTCCAGCCGGCCGTGCCCGACGCCGTTGAAGTCGATCGACCCGTAGTAGGCGATCATCTTCCCCTTCTGCAGGAACCACTGGCTCCCCTTGAGTTCCACGCAGAAGGTGTACGCGTTGACGTTGTCGTCGGCCGGCAGCGTCGCCGGGTCGAGGACCGCGGGGCCGGCGCCCGGGGTTCCGTACGTGCTCACAGCTTCTCCTCCGACGCCTGGACGTACACCGCACCGCTGCCGCTGAGCTCCAGCTGGAACGCCTCGCCCGAGCCGCGGCCCACCATGTCCCGCCAGCCCAGGGCAGTGGACAGTTTGTTGCGGACGTCGCCGTGGTGGGCGACGTAGGCCTGCGGGTCCACATGGACCGGCCGCTGCGGGCTGATCGGGATCTCGATGACGCCGCCGTGCGCCATGACCGCGACGGCCCCGTGGCCCTTCAGCGTCGTCGTGAACAGTCCCTGACCGCTCACCTGGCCCCGCACCATGCCCATGACGCCGCCCTGCGAGCCCAGGAACAACGTGCCCTGCTGGAGCGTGCCCTCGAAGGCCAGGAGGCGGTCCGCCTCCACGCAGAGGGTGTCGCCGGAGAGCCGGATCACCTGGATGTGGTGCCCGCCGTGCCCGAAGAGGACCGTGCCACTGCCCTCGACGGCCATCAGGGGCGTGTCCTCGTTGGCGACCCGGCGGCCGATCATCGACATGATCCCGCCCTGGCCGCCGGCCATGTTGGGCGTGAACGACACCTCGCCCTTGTACGCGAGCATCGCGCCGCGCTGACTGAACAGCCGCTGCCCCGGCGTGACCGTCGCCTCGACCATCTTTCCGTTGATCTCCCGGAAGGCCATCTCACACGTCTCCCGCGATCGTGTTCCGCTCGCTCGGCTGCACGTACACCAGGCCGTCCCCCTCGAACCGCATCTGGAAGGCCTCGCCGCCGCCCTCCCCGAGCAGGGTGCGGAACGTCACACCGGACTGGAAGGACTGCCGCAGATTGCCTTGGTGCGCCACGTACGCCCCGGGGTCGACGGTCAGCGGGTACTGCGCGCTCACCCGCAGCACCATCGCCGGGCCGTCCGACATGATCGCCGCCTGGCCGTGGCCCTCGACGGTCGTCGTGAACAGCCCGTTCCCCTGTGAGGCGCCGCGCAGGCCCGTGAACTCCGTACCGGTGCGCAGCCCGCCGTCGGTCGCGAGCAGGTTGCTCGACTCGACGTAGAGCTTGTCGCCCTGGATGCTGACCAGGTTGATCTCGGAGGCGCGGTCCGCGAACCAGCAGGTCCCCCGCCCCTTCACCTCCATCAACGTCATCTGCTCACCGGTCAGCCGCCGGGTCACCATGCCCCGGATGCCCTCACCGCCGCCGCTGAGCTTCTTGAAGGCCATCTCCCCGTCGTACGCGACCATCGAGCCGTTCTTCGCCTTCACGGCATCCCCGGTCATGTCGACGGCGAGCACCTTGCTGCTCTGAAGTCGGAACATCGCCACGACTGGAAGGTAGCCGCAGGCCGGGCCCCGCGAACAGGGCCTGTGGGTGGAGGACGTCCCTGAGTGCACCCCTAGGGGCCTGGGCTCCCGGGTGGTTTGCCACAATGGGCGCGACGCTTGTGCGTGCGTTCACAAACCGTTTCTCTCCCACCGAAGGTGACCCGTGGACCTCAAGACCGCCACCGCCATCCGCCGCCTCCGCCTGGTCTCGGCCCCCGAGGCGATCTCCTTCCTCCTCCTGCTGGTCTGCTCGGTGCTGAAGCGGACCACGGACTTCAACGCCGTGCCGGTGATGGGTGCGGTGCACGGTGGGCTCTTCGTCCTGTACGTCATCTTCTGGGCCGACGCGTGGAACCGGGCGAAGTGGTCGCTGAAGACCGCCGCGCTGTACTTCGTCCTCTCGGTGCTGCCGGCCGGCGGGTTCTTCGCCGAGCGCAAACTGCGGCGTGAGACCGAGGACGCGGTCATCGCGTCCCGCGCGCGCGAGGAAGGCGTGGTGGGCGCGTGATCGTCGCCTTTTCCGTGACGCCCCTCGGGGTCGGTGAGGACGTGGGGGAGTACGTCGCCGACGCCGTACGGGTGGTACGCGAGTCGGGGCTGCCGAACCGTACCGACGCGATGTTCACGTCCGTCGAAGGGGAGTGGGACGAGGTCATGGACGTCGTCCGGCGCGCGGTCGCCGCCGTCGAGCGACGGGCGCCCCGGGTCTCCCTCGTCCTCAAGGCGGACATCCGCCCCGGCGTGACGGACGGCCTCACCTCCAAGGTCGAGACGGTGGAGCGGCACCTCGCCGAGTAGGTGCCGCGAACGCGGTGATGCGCCGGCTCCCACGACGGCCCGCCCGAAGGGCGAGACAGGGCTGACCGCCATGTGACCGGCCGGTAAGGTCGGGTTCGTGCCGAAGCCGCTCAGTCTCTCCTTCGATCCGATCGCGCGCGCCGACGAACGCTGGAAGCAGCGCTGGGGAAACGTGCCGTCCATGGCCGCGATCACCTCGATCATGCGCGCCCAGCAGATCCTCCTCGCCGAGGTCGACGCGGTGGTCAGGCCGTACGGGCTGACGTTCGCCCGCTACGAGGCGCTGGTGCTGCTCACCTTCTCCAAGTCCGGCGAGCTGCCGATGTCCAAGATCGGCGAGCGGCTCATGGTGCACCCCACGTCCGTGACGAACACCGTGGACCGGCTGGTGAAGTCGGGTCTGGTCGCCAAGCGGCCCAACCCGAACGACGGCCGCGGCACCCTCGCCAGCATCACCGACAAGGGACGCGAGGTCGTCGAGTCGGCCACCCGCGACCTGATGGCGATGGACTTCGGGCTCGGGACGTACGACGCCGAGGAGTGCGCGGAGATCTTCGCGATGCTGCGGCCGCTGCGCGTCTCGGTGGGCGACTTCGAGGAGGAGTGACCCGGGGCAAGATCTCCCGGAACGGGTCGTTACGCTCGACGGCATGAAGAAGAGCGTGCTGACCCGCTATCGGGTCATGGCCTACGTCACCGGTGTGCTGCTCGTCGCGCTGACCCTCGGCATGGTCGGCAAGTACGTCCTGGATCTGGGCGGCGCGGCTGATTTCACCCAGGTGGTCAGCATCGCGCACGGCTGGTTGTACGTCGTGTACCTGATCTTCGCCTTCGATCTCGGCTCCAAGGCGAAGTGGCCGGTCAAGAAGCAGCTGTGGGTGCTGCTGGCCGGCACGATCCCCACGGCCGCGTTCTTCGTCGAGCGCAGGATCAGCCACGAGCTGGAGGGCAAGCTCGCCGAGGACGTGCCCGCGCCGGTCAAGGCCTAGCCTAGGCGCGCTTCGGGCCCGCCGCACGCGTGCGTGTGGCGGTCGTTCTCACCCGTTCGCCAGGTCACTCCCGTCAGCCATCGACATTTACTAGGACGTCCAAGTAAATTCGAGGGTATGGATGCTGACGCCATCGAGGAGGGCCGCCGCCGCCGCTGGCAGGCCCGGTACGACGCCGCACGCAAGCGCGAGGCCGACTTCACCACGCTCTCCGGCGACCCCGTGGAGCCGGTGTACGGGCCGCGGCCCGGTGACACCTACGAGGGGTTCGACCGGATCGGCTGGCCGGGGGAGTACCCCTTCACCCGCGGTCTGTACGCGACCGGTTACCGAGGGCGGACGTGGACCATCCGGCAGTTCGCCGGGTTCGGCAACGCCGAGCAGACCAACGAGCGCTACAAGATGATCCTCCGCAACGGCGGAGGCGGGCTCTCCGTCGCCTTCGACATGCCGACGCTCATGGGCCGCGACTCCGACGACCCGCGCTCGCTCGGCGAGGTCGGGCACTGCGGGGTCGCCATCGACTCGGCGGCCGACATGGAGGTCCTGTTCAAGGACATCCCGCTGGGCGACGTCACGACGTCGATGACCATCAGCGGCCCGGCCGTCCCCGTCTTCTGCATGTACCTGGTCGCCGCCGAACGGCAGGGCGTCGACCCGTCCGTCCTCAACGGCACGCTGCAGACGGACATCTTCAAGGAGTACATCGCCCAGAAGGAGTGGCTCTTCCAGCCCGAGCCGCACCTGCGGCTCATCGGCGATCTCATGGAGCACTGCGCGGCCGGCATCCCCGCGTACAAGCCGCTGTCCGTCTCCGGCTACCACATCCGCGAGGCCGGCTCGACGGCCGCGCAGGAACTGGCGTACACGCTGGCGGACGGCTTCGGATACGTCGAGCTGGGCCTGTCGCGCGGGCTGGACGTGGACGTGTTCGCCCCCGGCCTGTCCTTCTTCTTCGACGCGCACGTCGACTTCTTCGAGGAGATCGCCAAGTTCCGCGCGGCCCGGCGGATCTGGGCCCGCTGGATGCGTGACGTCTACGGCGCGCAGTCCGAGAAGGCCCAGTGGCTCCGCTTCCACACGCAGACCGCGGGGGTCTCCCTCACCGCGCAGCAGCCGTACAACAACGTCGTACGGACGGCCGTGGAGGCGCTGGCGGCCGTGCTCGGCGGGACGAACTCGCTGCACACCAACGCGCTCGACGAGACCCTCGCCCTGCCGAGCGAGCAGGCGGCGGAGATCGCGTTGCGCACGCAGCAGGTGCTGATGGAGGAGACCGGCGTCGCCAACGTGGCCGACCCGCTGGGCGGTTCCTGGTACGTCGAGCAGCTGACCGACCGCATCGAGGCGGACGCGGAGAAGATCTTCGAGCAGATCAAGGAGCGCGGGCTGCGGGCGCACCCCGACGGGCAGCACCCCATCGGCCCGATCACCTCCGGGATCCTGCGCGGGATCGAGGACGGCTGGTTCACCGGGGAGATCGCCGAGTCGGCGTTCCGGTACCAGCAGGCCCTGGAGAAGGGCGACAAGAGGGTCGTCGGCGTGAACTGTCACGACGGGTCGGTGACCGGGGACCTGGAGATCCTGCGGGTCAGCCACGAGGTGGAACGCGAGCAGGTCCGGGCGCTCGGCGGGCGCAAGGCGGCCCGTGACGACGCCGCGGTGCGCACCGCGCTCGACGCCATGCTGGCCGCCGCCCGCAGTGGCGCGAACATGATCGAGCCGATGCTGGACGCGGTACGGGCGGAGGCCACGCTCGGGGAGATCTGCGGCGTGCTGCGGGACGAGTGGGGGGTGTACACGGAGGCCTTCAGGAACTCCTCCGGCGACAGGTCGGCGCCCACCCCAAGATCGGCCATCGTGGCGAGGTACGCGTCGCGCAGCCGGTTGTACC
>NZ_JBEXSH010000487.1:0-6790 GCF_040613555.1 Streptomyces sp. NPDC006265 | reverse complement strand
TGCGTGGCCCCGTCAAAGCCGCCCAGGCCATCGGCCGGCTGCACAAGGCGGGTCCGCACCCGGCGGCCGCCCCCGTCCTGCGCGCCTGGGCCACCCTCCCGCCCTGGGCCCGTGCCGAGGCCCCCATGCCCGGCCCCGGCACCCTCTGTCACGGCGACCTCCACCTGGGGCAGCTCATCCGCCGCCCCGGCCCCGACGGCCCCTGGCTGCTGATAGACGTGGACGACCTCGGCGTCGGCGTGCCCGCCTGGGACCTCGCCCGCCCCGCCGCCTGGTATGCCTGCGGCCTGCTCCCGCCCCACGAGTGGACCCGGTTCCTCACCGCCTACCGGGAGGCCGGTGGCCCCGCCGTCCCCGCCGAGGGCGACCCCTGGCCCGCCCTCGACGTCCCCGCCCGGGCCCTCACCGCGCAGACCGCGGCCCGGGCCGTCGCCAAGGCGGTCGCGGCCGGCCGCCCGCTGGACGAGGTGGAGCAGTCGGTCGTGGACGCCTGTGACCGAATGGCTACCGTCCCGCCCCCGTTGGCGCAGGACCACGCGAAGTAGGGTGCAACCGACCACAGCTGAACGGAGTCTGTCCTGGCGAGATGTGAAGCAGGACAGACCGGCGAGGAGTTGAACAACCATGCAGTGTCCGAAGTGCGGTGCGCCGATGCACACGTACAACCGCAACGGTGTCCAGATCGAGCAGTGCAGCGGCTGCCGCGGGATCTTTCTCGACTACGGCGAGCTGGAGTCGCTGACCCGCCTGGAAGCGCAGTGGTCCCAGACCGCCCCGCCGCCCCCGCCCGCCCCGCAGGCCTACCCGGCCCCTCCGGCTCCCGCCTGGGGCGCCCCGCATGGCGGCCACGGGCACCACGGCCATCACGGTCACCACCGCAACAAGAGCTTCGGCCGCATGCTGTTCTCGTCCTGACGTGAAGTCGTGACACGACAGGTGACACGATTGGAGCCCCCGGCCGCGAACGGCCGGGGGCTCCAGTGTGTTGTGGACGATACTGGGATTGAACCAGTGACCTCTTCCGTGTCAGGGAAGCGCTCTCCCGCTGAGCTAATCGTCCTCGGGACCATGACCACCGAGTGCATCGGATCATGGACAATGCGTGCGCGATACTGGGATTGAACCAGTGACCTCTTCCGTGTCAGGGAAGCGCTCTCCCGCTGAGCTAATCGCGCGGGTCGGGATCTTGAGAGATCCAGTGGACGATACTGGGATTGAACCAGTGACCTCTTCCGTGTCAGGGAAGCGCTCTCCCGCTGAGCTAATCGTCCTTGGAGGTGGAGACGGGATTTGAACCCGTGTAGACGGCTTTGCAGGCCGTTGCCTCGCCTCTCGGCCACTCCACCAGGAGTGTAGGGAGCCGGGAAGCCCCCTCTTCCTTCGAGCGGACGACGAGGTTCGAACTCGCGACCTCAACCTTGGCAAGGTTGCGCTCTACCAACTGAGCTACGTCCGCCTGTCGATGCGGACCGCTCTCGCGGCCCGGCGACGTGTTGAACTCTAGCGGATTCCGCGGCCAGCACAAAAACGCGTTTGTGCAGCGTGCTGCGCTTCCCCTGCTCAGGGAGGTCACAGGGCCGCCGGACGGGACATCCCCCGGCCACCCGCAGGACACCCGCCATAGACTCGACTGCGTGCTCGACCTCCCTCCCCTTGCCCGCTTCGGCGACCGTGTCGCCACCGGGCTCCTCGACGTCACCGATGATCCCCAAGCCCTGGAGTCCAGCGGCTTCTGGGCCGTCTGTGCCGACTTCGAGGGCCGTCTGACCTGCGCCCGCTTCGCGGAGGTCCGGACGTCGGACGTGCCCGTTCCCGTGCCCGGCGCATGGCGCGGACCGGCTTCCGGTGACTGGACGTCCTCGCTCGACCGCGCCGCGTACACGGCCGGGGTGCGGCGCATCCGCGAGCACATCGCGGCGGGCGAGGTCTACCAGGCGAACCTGTGCCGGGTGCTGTCCGCGCCCGTCCCGTCCGGCGCGGACGTGGACGCGCTCACCGCGCTGTTGGCCCGCGGCAACCCGGCACCGTACGCAGGAACGATTCGCCTGCCCGGGCACGGCGTGGAGATCGCCACCGCCTCCCCCGAACTGTTCCTGCGGCGCGGCGGCAGGACCGTCGAGTCCGGCCCGATCAAGGGCACCGGCCGCACCGAGACGGACCTGCTGGAGAAGGACTACGCCGAGAACGTGATGATCGTGGACCTCGTGCGCAACGACATCGGGCGGGTCTGCGCCACGGGCAGCGTCACGGTGCCCGATCTGTGTGCCGTCGAGAAGCACCCCGGACTGGTCCACCTCGTGTCGACGGTCCGCGGAGAGCTGGGGGAGGGGGCCGGCTGGGCCGAGCTGCTCGCCGCGGCCTTCCCGCCCGGCTCGGTCACCGGCGCGCCCAAGTCCAGTGCGCTGCGGATCATCGACGCGCTGGAGACGGCGCCCAGGGGACCGTACTGCGGCGGCATCGGCTGGGTCGACGCCGACCGGGAGGCCGGAGAGCTGGCCGTCGGCATCCGTACCTTCTGGATCGACCGGGCCGACGGCATGCTGCGCTTCGGCACCGGCGCCGGCATCACCTGGGGCTCCGATCCCGAGGGGGAGTGGCACGAGACCGAGCTGAAGGCGTCCCGACTGCTCGCGATAGCGTCGGGAGCGTATGAGGTGAATGGAGAGGACCCGACGTGAAGATCTGGCTCGACGGCGGTCTGCAGGACACCGAGTCCGCCCGCGTCTCCGTCTTCGACCACGGGCTGACCGTGGGCGACGGCATCTTCGAGACGGTGAAGGCCGTGGACGGCAGGGTGTTCGCGCTCACCCGCCACCTCGACCGGCTGACCCGGTCCGCGCGCGGCCTCGGCCTGCCGGACCCGGACCACGACGAGGTGCGCCGCGCCTGCGCCGCCGTCCTCCACGCCAACCCCGTGCCGCTCGGTCGTCTCCGCATCACCTACACCGGCGGCCACGGCCCCCTCGGCTCCGACCGCGGTGAACACGGACCGACCCTCGTCGTCGCCCTCGGCGAGACGACCCGCCGCCCCGACTCCACCGCCGTGATCACGGTCCCCTGGACCCGCAACGAGCGCGGCGCGCTCACCGGCCTGAAGACCACCTCGTACGCCGAGAACGTCGTCGCCCTCGCCCGCGCCCGTGACCAGGGCGCTTCCGAGGCCCTGTTCGGCAACACGGTGGGGCAGCTGTGCGAGGGCACCGGCTCGAACGTCTTCGTCGTCCTCGACGGCGAGATCCACACGCCGCCGCTCGCCTCGGGCTGCCTCGCGGGCATCACGCGTGTGCTGACGGTCGAATGGACCGGCGCCAGGGAGAGCGACCTGCCGCTGGACGTCCTGGAACGGGCCGACGAAATCTTCCTGACGTCCACCCTGCGGGACGTGCAGGCGGTGCACCGCGTCGACGGCCGTGAGCTGCCCGGCGCGCCGGGCCCGGTGACCGCCAAGGCCATGCGGATCTTCGATGAGCGGGCCGGGAACGACCTCGACCCCTGACAGACCGCGGAAATTCGGCTGACCAGGCGCGTGGTTGCGGGTAGAACACCCCTGATGACCACGACCCTGCGGCCGATCGAGCCGCTTCAGCAGAACGCCGACGGGACGCGCTCACGCCGCTTCCAGGTGTGTGTGAACAGCCGTCCCGTGGGGGCGATACACCTCGGCACGCACCCCGTCTTCGGCACCGGGGTGGCCCGGATCATGAAGCTGCACATCGACGAACAGGACCGCAGACGCGGCCGGGGCACGGTCGCCGCACTCGCCGCGGAGGAGGTGGCGCGCGGCTGGGGGTGCCGCCGTATCGAGGCGACGGTTCCCGCCGCGTCCGAGGCGGGACTCCGGCTCGCCACGGCGCTCGGCTACGTCGTCCGCAACCGCGGCATGGAGAAGCAGCTCGGCGACACCCCGCCCGGCCTTCCGGAGGGCAGTCGCGCCCGGCCCATGACCGAGGCGGAGTTCGGACCCTGGCTGGAGAAGGGCCTGGAGCACTACGCGCGCAGCTGGATCGATCGGGGCGTTCCGGAGGCCGAGGCCCGGGCCAAGTCGGAGCGCGACCACGCCACCCTGCTGCCCGAGGGCCTGGCCACCCCCGGCATGCTCATCAGCGTCGTCGAGCATCTGGGGACACCGGTGGGCACACTGTGGCTGGCGGTGCGTGAGAACAGCGCGTTCGTCTTCGACGTCGAAGCCGACGCCGCCCACCGGGGGAAGGGGCACGGCCGCACGCTGATGCTGCTCGCCGAGGCCCGGACGATCGCCGAGGGCAAGCGGACCCTCGGCCTCAACGTCTTCGCCGGCAACGCTCCGGCCGAGCGGCTCTACGCCTCCCTCGGCTACGAGACCGACCAGTACGCCATGTACAAGCCGCTGCTGTAGCGACCCGGGAGCCGGGCGAGGGCGGTCAGTGCTCCTGCCCGGCCAGCAGCCGGTCCGCGATCTCCTCGATGCGCTCGCGCAGCCCCTCCTGGCTCTTGCCGCCGTCGAGCCGCTCACCGCCGATGACGTACGTCGGGGTGCCGCTCACGCCGATCGCCTTGCCCTCGGCCTGGTCGGCGTCCACGATCAGGATGTGCCGGCCGTCTACCAGCGCGGTGTCGAACTCCTCGGCGTCCAGGCCCAGTTCGCGCGCCACCTCGACCAGGAAGGGTTCTCCCGCACGGGCCAGCTCCTCCACGCGCCCCAGCAGGGCCTCCGCGTACGGCCATCCGCGGCCCTGCTCCCACGCCTCCTCCGCGGCCTGGGCGGCGGCGAAGGCGTGCTTGTTCTTCTCCAGCGGGAAGTGCCGCAGCCGCAGCTCCAGGCGGTCGCCGTAGCGGGCGCGCAGCGCGTGGAGATCGTCCAGCGCGGTGCGGCAGTCCGGGCACTGGAGGTCGCACCAGATCTCGAGGACGGGGGCGGCGGAACGGTCGGAGGAGGAGTCGCTCATGCCGACAGTCTCCCAGCAGTGCGGACCGGGGGCGCGGCCCGCACCGGCACCTGCGGAGGAGGTGACCCGGAGATGTCCCTGATGTCGGGCCGTGGCATGGCCCCCAGGGGTACGGCGGGTGCAGGATGGAAGGGACGAAGTGCCCCCACCCGACCGCGCCACGCCTGGAGGACCGGATGATTGCCGAGACCGTCTGCTCCGCCGTGTCCGCGGCAGGCCTGGGCATTGCGATCGTCACGGCGTACCGCAAGCGCTACCTCGCGGCGGTCCGTATCGCGGCCTACTCCCTCGTTCCTATCGGCCTGGTGATGACGGGAGTCGTCGAGTGGCTGGCCGACACCGCCTTCAGCCCGACGGCCTGGGCGGGGTTCGGAGTGCTGGGTGTCGCCTGGGTGCTCTTCATGACCACACGGACCGTGGAACGCCGCCGCGGTGGCACCCGCAAGGAGCGCAGGGCGGCGGCCCGCGAGGCCGGCCGGCCCGATGCGGTGGCCCCCGCCGCCTCGGCCCCCTCACTGGGGCAGGGCGCCCGCCCGGCGACCCGGCCCGCGCCGGCGTCCCGCGGCGACGACGACTTCAGCGACATCGAGGCCATCCTCAAGAAGCACGGCATATGACGGGGCAGCCCGTCGGCGGCTGAATCGTCACAGTGGGTCCGCCGGTGCGCGGAAGTGATCACAACTCGAACCGGACCTCACGGAATCGGCGCACTCCCGCACGGAACGAGGGTGCCGATCGCGTGCGGCGGGACGACTGCGTCATCATCGCCACGAGATGCTGGACACAACGCAACAGAGCGACCCCGCCCCGCCGCAGGACGAGCCACGTCCCCGGCAGGACGAGCCACGTGGTTGCCTCTTCGCCCTATCCCAGCCACCGCTGATGATCTTCCTGGCGGTGATCGGGAGCCTGCTGCTCATGGCCTCGTTGCACGATCTGCTGTTGCTGTGAGCCGTACCCGCGGTACCCGGCGCCATCCGCCGGGGCCGCGTCGGCATCGACGTCCTGTGCGACCCCGCGGTCGGGCGACGGCGTCAGCCCGCCGCCTCCTTGCGGCGCGCCCGGTACGCGGCCACGTGCAGCCTGTTTCCGCAGGTGCGGCTGTCGCAGTAGCGCCGTGAGCGGTTGCGGGACAGGTCCACGAAGGCGCGTCGGCAGTCGGGCGCCTCGCACCGCCGCAGCCGCTCCTGCTCCCCGGCGACCACGAAGAACGCCAGCGCCATGCCGCAGTCGGCGGCCAGATGGTCGGCGACGGAGGCGCCGGGCGCGAAGTAGTGCACATGCCAGTCGTAGCCGTCGTGGTCCGTGAGCCGGGGCGTGGTGCCGGCGGCCGCGACCAGCTCGTTGATCTGGCCGGCCGCGGCGCGGGCGTCCGGGGCGGCGAAGACGGCGGCGAAGCGATCGCGGATCTTGCGCACCGCGGAGAGGTCGAACTCCGAGAGCACCCCGACGTCGCTGATCTCGTGGTTCCGCACGAAGTCGGTGAGGGTTGCCAGGTCGGGCAGCCCGTCCGACGCCGTGTCGTCCTCCGGTGCGGTGTTCACCAGATCGACCACGGTGTCGAGGGCGCACCGGGTGTCGTGGGTGATCAGCACGTTTTGCTCCCTGGCCTGAGGGTCGGGCGGGCGCCCGCCGATGCTGGCCGATGGTAACGGCTCCACCACCGCCGGACCGTCCTCATGCCCGCACATGGCTTCGAATACAACGCCACCGGGCCCGCCAGGGTTCCCGCGCGGTGACAGCGGGGGAGGGGCCCAGGACGAGGACCGGGGGGGGTGAGGGGTGGTGGGGGGGTGGGTGGGGGTACTCGGGTGGGGTGATGGGCGGAGGGAGGTGTGGTCATACGGCCATGGTGGCCGGGGATC
>NZ_JBEXSH010000486.1:0-6799 GCF_040613555.1 Streptomyces sp. NPDC006265 | reverse complement strand
GTGGTCTTCGGCGCCCTGCTGGGCGCGGCGGTCGATCGCGGCGTCTGGCGCCCGCCCCGCCGAAGGGGAGGGGGATCAGGGCTGGGACTTCGCGGCGCGTCGGGCGTCGACGCCCGCGGGGGTGAGGAAGGGCCGGTGCTTCGGGCCGGTACGGCCGTCGTCGCCGTCGGTGGGCTGCGGGGCGCCGTCTGCGTCCCGGTACTCGACAAGCGCGAGACGGGCGAGGGCGGCGGCGGTTGGCCAGCTGACGTCCCGCAGCGCGCCGTTCTCGTCCGCGGAGTCGACGGCCGCCAGCTGGGAGTCGTTCAGGATCGCCCGCCGCCCGGCGCCGGTGATGAAGTACGGTCCGACGCCCTGCGCCTGCGCCAACTCCGCCGGCAGCCGGAAATCGTCGCCGTCGTTGCGGTAGACCAGGCCGTCGTCGAGGTAGACCTGGAGCGTGGTACGGCTGCCGTGTGACGTGAGGTGCCCCGATGGATGGGCACATGCGGCACGGAGGTGCTGAGGCGCTGGCGGGTAGGACTTGGCCTTGACGCTCATCGCGGGCCCTCCAGCGCGAGAGTCGGCACCGCGGAGAGCGCTGCCGCCTGCGCACCGACCGCCGCCGCCTTGACCTTGAGTCCGCAGCCGGGGCGCTCGCACCGCTCCGTCGCCCGCGGGTTGGGCCACCGGCAGTCCGGACAGCTCCACATCAGCCCCGCCGAGACCGCCACCAAGGTGATCACGGCCCTTTGCTCCGTGCCGGCAGCGTCCAGGAGCTGCTCCAACACGGTGGGGTGCGGGGCGCGGTGGCGACTGTGGTCGTCGAGGACGACGGTGTCCTCCACGACGACGCGCAGCGGTACGGTCCCGTCCGGCCGGACGACGTGCTCGGGGTCGGCGCTGTCGGTGTGGACCGAGACCCGGACGACACCGTCCTCGGCGTCCACGTAGCCGAAGACGAGCACACCGGCCACCTCGATGCACGAGGGTCCGTCGTCATCGGCGGCGTAGAAGACGGCACCGCGGTTGAGGCCATCGGCCGTCACGGCGTCGGGGAAGGCGAAGTTCAGGGGAACAATCCGAGAGCGGTGCGGCCGTCCGATCTCCTCGGAGTACAGCGCGAAGCCCTGATCGGGCACCGCGTCGCCGTCGGCACCGTAGTAGAGGTCGATCGCCTCGGCGTCGTTGGCCGGAGGCTCATCGGGCACGTCGCCCTGGCCGCCCACGTTGGCCCAGTTGCTCCGCACATGCGTGGCGAGCTCCGCGAGGGCAGCGCCCTCGGTGGCGTACGGCGCCGTGGAGTCCTCGTGTCGGGTCCAGATGCGCAGCATCCAGACCTGCTCGCCCGGGCGAGGTCCCAGGATGGCGGAAATGGCCGGGGACCGACGGCCGGCGGCCTCGGCGACGATCTCAGCGTGAACGCGCTGGGCGAGTTCACGGGACGGCGACGGCAGTTCGGCCGCGGCCGGTGAGTGGGCCAGGGCGCCGGCGATGCGCACCAGGCTCTCGATGTCGGAGGGGCGGAAGCGTTCAGCGAGCATGGTCATCCTCGTAGGTGGCAGAGCCCGGGGGTCAGGGGTGGGGTGCGTAGAAGTGGGAGTGCTAGATGCCGAGTGCCTGGAGCGCCGCCATCAGTGCGAGGGCGCGCTTGCGCTCGGGGGACACCCGAACGCGGCGGATGCGCTTCGGGTCGGAAGGAAGCTGGATGCCCGCGGCACCGCCGCGGTCATCCCGGCGCAGCGTGTACTGGTCCGCCGAGAGCATCCAGGCGTCCCAGTCGTCGGCCTTGCGTCCGGCACGTACCTGGGATTCCGCGGTGGGAGCCGTGACGGGGCAGGAACAGGCCGGGTCGCCGCACGGACGGCCCGCCGGATGCCGGGAGATGACGCCGCCCGGACGGTAGGTGGCGCTGGTGCCGTTGAGCGTCGGGCACGCCTTCTCCGCATACATCAGGCACGGCGGGTGGAGTGCCGGTTCCGGCGCGTACCCGACACTCACGTCCTGCGGACGGACCAGCACGTAGAACCACCGCTCCAGCGGCCGTTCGCAGATCTGGCACAGGCTGTTCTCGAAGGCCCGGGCCCGCCTGCCCCGGTGAAGCCCGCCGAAGACTGGCAGGCCGTTGTGCTCGAACGAGACGTACGGGACGACCAGGCCGCCACGAGTGGGACGGTGCGCGCACGCGGCGGGAATCGCCGGGGCGCTCACTGCGGATCACCACCGGCGAGCTCCCAGGAGGGGCGGGCGAGCTCGACCAGGAAGGTGTACGCGGAGTCGCTGGCCTGGAGCAATCGGACGACCGGGAGCTGCCGGTACTGGTCGAGGAACTCTCCGATCGTCAGCGCGGTGTGGTGCGCGTCGTCCGAGTGGTTGCCGTTGCCGACGGGGACCAAGCGCTCGCCTTGGTGCTGCGGCCACGTGTAGGCGGCAAGGAGCTCGGCCTGGCTCCAGTTGTTCGGGTTGGCGCGGACCTTGACGAGCTCGGCGCCCGGCACAAGCTCCCCGAGCGAGTCGAGGGGCGGCGTCCGGCGCGGTTGTGGGCTGCTCAGGGCCATGGCGCTCCCAATTCGAGGCGGGCGCTTCGTGGCCCGGGCGGTGAGTTGAAGGGCTGCGGGATTCGCCGCGCAGCGGTGCAGCGGCCAGACGACCGCCGTCACAGCGCCGGAGGAAGCCGACGTACGGGCTGTGAAGAAGAGGGCGGCCGATCGACCAGACATTCGCATACTACACATTGAATCCTAAATACACAACGCGATGGTGTGGGGTGTTCCCACATCCCCGCATGACACGGCGAACCGGGCCGTCAGCAGCGCCACGCACAGCGCGCGGATTCCTCCCTGCTCCCACAGCGCCTGGGACTCCGGCACCGCAGCCGGCCACCACTGCACCGATACCCCATCGCGCACCACGTCGACGGCGACTCCGTACCCGTCGTCCTTACTCCAGTCAGCCATGCGCACATGCGGGCGCAGCACCTCAACAGCACCCTCGTGGAGGCGGATCGCCTCCTCCTTCGCGCTGCGCGCGGCCCTTCGCAGGGCATTGGCCTGGGCGGCGGACACCGGTCGGTAGACGGTGCTGGCCCCCTCGTTCTCCGCGAAGACGACCAGAGCTCCCCCCTGCGCCGCGAGCACTCGGTCCCGGCCGGCTTCGGTGACCAGTTCGATCAGCTGTTCCGCGGCGACGGTCGTATCGGGTCCGCTCTCGGGAACGGCGGAGACCCTGTAGTGCCCGTGCCGCACGAGGTCCAGGGCGCGCCTGATGTCCAGCATGGCGCGGGCCAGCTCGGTGGAGCCGGGCTGGCCGTTGGCGGCGTAGCGGGTCAGCCGCTGGTGGACCCGGGCCGCTTCGCGTTCGTCGGGTTCGTCGAACTGGCTGGGGACCACCTCCCGAATGGCGAGGTCGATCACCTGCGTCAGGTAGCCGGCGCCGAAGTGCCTGCGGCGGAGCAGACGAAGCGCCAGATGTTTGGACGAATTGGCAAGGACGGTGGCTGGAGCCTCGGACACGAGGTGACTCCTCCCTGATTCGCCGGTCACGAGCCGGGCTGGTGGATGTACGCGATCCACGCCTCGTACTCGGCGGCGCCGAGCACGGGCGGCGGGATGATGGGGGCACGCCCGAAGCACCGGTCACAGGGACGTGCGCCCAGTTCGGCACCGGTGGCATCCCGTCGGCGCCCTGGCAACGCCGTGCCGCAGACGGCCAGGTTCGCCGGAATTGACGGGTCCAGCCTCAGATGCAGGTCCTGGCCGTGAAGGACCGGGCGGACCACGACGCCCCCGGTTTCGGAGTCGGGGCCGAAGTGCCGCGCCAGAAACTTCACGGCACGGGCGTGGGCGGACTGGGCGCGCTCCGCCAGAGTCCGGGTGTCATCAGGCAGCTGTTCGACGGCCCGCAGAGGCTGCTGCATGTCTGCCGTCAGACGGTCGACGAGGGCCCGCCCCTCGGTGAGGAACTGCGGCGCGTCGCCGCGGGGGTCGTCGCTACGCTGGCCGACCCAGATCCAGGACAGGGGCACGAACGCGGCAAGCTCGCTGAGGAGCTCGTATCGGCGGCTGACGGCCCAGGTGGCGTATGTGGCGCACGGCCGGTGGGTGCAGGAACCGGCCGGCGCCTGGCAGGCGCGCAGCTCGAAGCGGAAACCGAGCTCGGTCGCGGCAGTGCGAAGGATGCCGAGCTCCGCCACCCCGCCGCTCTCTTGCGGCCTTGCCCACCAGGCCGGTACGCCGCCGACCGATGGGCCGGGTTCGGTGCTGTGCCCGAGCCCCTGCGCCTCCCCTGAGCGGGCGGAGGCCAGAGTTCGGTGAGCAGAGACGACGCGGGCGCCGTCGATCACGAGATAGGTCATCAGTGGGTCTCTCCGATTCGGCCGGGCGCAGCAGCGCCCGGCCGTCGAGCAGGAAACGCCAGAGGGACAGAGGTCCCGGCGAAGGGGATCAGGCGAGCGACTTCATGGCCTTGGCGGGCTTCTTCGGCGCGGCCTTCTTGGCCGCCGCCCTCTTCACCGTGGTGGCGGAGGCGGCGTCGCCGGTGAGGCTGCCCTTCGGGGCCTTCTTCACGGCCACCTCGCTGCCTTTGGGCAGCTTCTTCGCGCCGCTGACGAGGTCCTTGAAGCCCTGCCCCGGGCGGAATCGGGGAACGGAGGTCTTCTTGACCCGCACCCGCTCGCCCGTCTGCGGGTTGCGGGCGTACCGGGCCGGGCGGTTGACCTTCTCGAACGACCCGAATCCGGTGACCGAGACCCGGTCGCCCGCCACCGTCGCGCGGACGATGGCGTCCAGGACCGCGTCGACCGCGTCAGCGGCCTGCTGGCGGCCGCCGACCTTGTCGGCAATCGCTTCTACGAGCTGGGCCTTGTTCATGACTGAACTCCTTGTCAGGGAAAGGGATTTGGACACCAGTCGCCGGGCGCTGGCATGGGGCCCACGAAAGGGGACGGGGCGCGTCGTACGGAGTGGCGAGAGCACCTCCGACAACAACCACAGTACACACGAAAAAAGTAATACGCAACGCTAATCGTCATGTTGACGAGAGAGGTTGGGTCGTGTCACTCTGACGTAGCGACAGCGGGTTGGAGCGCCAGGCGAGTTGATGCCGCGCTCCCCGCATCCGCCTTCCTCAGACCATCCACGCGGTACACGACCTCGGGAGAACACCCGTGAACACGAAGCTCCTTGACTCCACCGCCGCCACCCCGATCCCGGCGTCCCACCCGCTCAGCATCCACGCCACCGACCGCGCAGCCGGCGTCCTCCTCGGCGCCGCGTGCGGCGACGCCTTGGGCGTGCCCTACGAGTTCGCGCGCCGACTGACCGCCAACGAGCAGCCCGTCATGATCGGCGGCGGCCTGGGCCCTTACAAGCCGGGCGAGTACTCCGACGACACGCAGATGCACGTGTGCATCGCCGCAGTCGCCGCCACTGGCGCCGACCTGACCAGCGACGGGGCGCTCGACCAGATCGCCCGCAATTTCCACCGCTGGCGTGACGGCGGCGCGAGCGACATCGGGAACCAGACCCGCAGCGTGCTCGGCGCCGCGAAGGCCCACAAGACGGGGACACCCGCACAGGCCATGCTGGCGGCAGCCGACGCCTACACCGCCCGCACCCGGTTCAGCGCGGGCAACGGCTCGCTCATGCGGACCGGCATCGTCGCCCTCGCCTACCTGGACGACGTCGAGGGGATGGTCAGGGCAGCCACAATGATCAGCTCCCTCACGCACTCCGACCCCGAGTGCATCGAGGCGTGCATCCTGTGGTGCTCGGGCGTCCGCATCGCCGTACTGGAAGGCACCTTCGACGGCGTCCGCCAGGGTGTCGCGCTCCTTCCCGCAGACCGGCAGGGAATCTGGCACGCGAGGCTGGACGAGGCCGAGGCGAACCCGCCGCACCACTGGGAGAGGAACGGGTACGTGGTCACCGCCCTCCAGGCAGCGTGGTCCGCCATCACCCGCACACCCGTCCCGGACTTGGCACCAGAGCGCGACTCGTTCCCCGCCCAGCACTTCCAGCTCGCCACCGAGGCCGCTGTCCGCGCGGGCAACGACACCGACACCGTGGCCGCGATCGCAGGCACCCTCCTCGGGGCGCGCTGGGGCGTCTCTGCCATCCCCCTCGACTGGCAGCGGGCGGTGAACGGCTGGCCCATGATGTCCGGCCCCGGCCTCGTCCGTCTGGCCGTCCTGACCGCCCGCAAGGGTGCCGACGACAGCGACGGCTGGCCCTCCGCCCCGCGCGTCAAGATTCCCGGCTATGCGGGTTTGGCCTTCACGGTGGCCCACCCGGAGGACCCCGGGGTCATCCTCGGCAACCTCCCCATGACCGAGTTCACCGGCACCCCGCCGGTCGACGCCGTCGTCTCCCTGTGCCGCATCGGGCAGGACCCGGTCTTCTCCCGGATCGACGTTGAGCATGTCCGCGTCTGGCTTGTCGACAAGGAAGGCGCGAACCCCAACCTCCACTACGCCCTTGACCAGGCGGCCCACCAGGTCCTCCGGCTCCGCAAGGAAGGAAAGCGCGTCTTCCTCCACTGCGTCGCGGGCCGCTCGCGCACCCCCGCCGTGGCGGCGGCCTACAGCACGATCTTGGGAACGGACCCACACACCGCCCTGACGGAAGTCTGGACGGCCCTAGGCAAGCACTGGACCCTCCTGGCGCACCCACAGCTCCACGACGCCGTCTACGAGCTGGCGGGGCAGCCGCCGTACCAGCCGCAGCCCCGCCTCCGCCGTGGCCTCTTCTTCCGCAAGCGTGGTTGATTGCGGCGACGGCGCGTGTCACCGCTGAAACCAGGGGCGCGGTCTCCGCAGGAGACC
>NZ_JBEXSH010000485.1:0-6828 GCF_040613555.1 Streptomyces sp. NPDC006265 | reverse complement strand
ACTGATGCGCGAGCTGGGCATCGCCGGCGCCGTCCGCGGCAAGAAGATCATCACCACGGTCCCGGACCAGCAGGTCGAGCGGGCACCGGACCGGGCCCCCATGCTCTCGTCGGTGCGTTCTCTGTCGACGGCGTCGCCCCCGGCTCCCGACCGGCCGGCCCGCCTCGCTCGCTGCGCGCCCAACTCTCCCGCATCTTCGAGAAGTTCACGAAACGCCATGGCCACGGTCTCCGGATACTCCATCATCGCCACGTGGCCCGCATCAGGCAACGTCACCAGCCGGGAGTCACGGAAGGCCCGGGCCGCCTTCTGTGCCATGCGGAAGCCGACGAGCTGGTCACGGCCGCCGTAGACGAGAAGGACCGGGGCTAGAACCCGCTCGGCCTGACGCCACAGCCCCTGCTGGCCGCCCAGCGTGTAGGCATTGACGATTCCGCGCGCGGAGCGCGCCATCGCGTCCCAGAAGTACGGCAGTCGCAGCCGCCGCTCCATCTCCTGCACGGCGTTGCGGAATCCTTCCGGCGTCACCCGCCCGGGGTCCCCGTAACACAGCGCCATCACGCCGCGGACCCGCTGCTCCGCCGTCCACTCGCGGGTGATCCGCGTGAAGAGCAGGGCGACACCCGGCACCGCCAGCAGCCCCGTGGGCACGGCGGCACGCTGCACGCGGATTTCCGGCAGAGCGGGCGACACAAGCGTGAGCGTACGGACCAAATCGGGCCGAACGGCGGCGACACGGGTGGTGACGGCGCCGCCGAGCGAGTTCCCGAACAGGTGCACGGGACCACGGCCGGAGGCGTCGAGGTAACGGATGACCGCGCGCGCGTGCCCCGTGACGGAGTAGTTGCCGTCGTCCGGTGGCGGGGAGTCGCCGAAGCCCGGCAGGTCGAGGGCCTCACCGTCGACGGCACCGTCCAGCAGCGCCATCAGCGCCGACCAGTTCTGCGAGGAACCGCCGAGCCCGTGCACGTACAGCGCGGGCGGCAGCTCCTCGCGCGCGGGTGGTCTCGACCGGACCGTCAGGGTGACCCCGGGCAGCTCGACCGACCGCAGGCGCTCGCCCTCCGCGACCCGGACGGTCCCCACCTTCGGCAGCACATTGGCGGGCGGCACGAACGGCAGCTCGGTCGAAGACATGCGGCAATGTTACGAGACGATCACACAGCGACTCATGCGTTCGCCTGTGTTCGCCGTCACAGGAATCGGCTAGTTGAGACGCCGGAAAGAGAGGCACCCGGCGCGCATGGGTAGCAGTCAACGGGACGAGCACTGCGTCACATCCCGGACGCGGATCGCATAGCGTCCGGACCGGGTGTCTCCTAGGCTCATAGGGAGGGCACCCGCGTGTGGCCCCTGCATTCCCAGGGACGTTCGTAGGAAGGGAGCCCAGCATGGCCGTAGACCCCACCGACCCGGAGACGTTCGAGGCCGAGGAAGCGCCCGAGGCGCAGGAGTTCGACGTCGAGGCCCCCGAGGTCGACGCGGCCGAGCAGCAGGCGGATCTCGCGCCGGACCGCGACGACCCGCTGACCGGCGTCGACCCGGACCGCGCCAACGAGGCCGATCTGGTGGAGCAGGCCCGGATCGTCTCGCTCGACGAGGACGACTATCGGTGAGGTGCGCCGCCGACGGGCGACGAGCAGCTCCACCGAACAGGAAAGAGGCAGCGCTTTTTGCCCGCTCTGACCCTGTTTGAAACATTCGCAACCGCTTTCGTAACCGTCCGGTCCGTGAAATTCTGCGTTCTCACCGCGCACACCACGGTTACCGAAAAGTACGATGGCGACGCGGCCAGATCCGCATGTGGACGACTATGGGAGGCGGCGTGACAGCCATCGAGCAGACAGAGGCGGTTCGCCCGCGGGGCACACGCCTGCCGCGCCGTGCCCGACGCAACCAGCTCCTGGGCGCCGCCCAGGAGGTCTTCGTGGCCCAGGGCTACCACGCGGCCGCGATGGACGACATCGCGGAGCGCGCGGGCGTCAGCAAGCCGGTGCTGTACCAGCACTTCCCGGGCAAGCTCGACCTCTATCTCGCGCTGCTGGACCAGCACTGCGAGTCGCTCATCCAGTCCGTGCGGAACGCGCTCGCGTCGACGACCGACAACAAGCAGCGCGTGCGGGCGACGATGGACGCCTACTTCGCCTACGTCGAGGACGACGGTGGCGCGTTCCGCCTGGTCTTCGAGTCGGACCTGACGAACGAGCCCGCCGTGCGCGAGCGCGTCGACAAGGTCACGAATGAATGCGCGGAGGCGATCTGCGAGGTCATCGCCGAGGACACCGGCCTGTCGCGCGCGGAGTCGATGCTGCTCGCCTCGGGCCTGGGCGGCCTCGCCCAGGTGGTGGCGCGGTCCTGGCTGCACAGCGACCGCAGCGTGCCGCGCGACCAGGCCGTGCAGCTGCTCACCTCGCTGGCGTGGCGCGGCATCGCGGGCTTCCCCCTGCACGGCATGGACCAGCAGCACCACTGAGGGCATTTTGTTCCCGCCCGATGTTCGCTCGTGGCGTTCTCGGGCGGAGCATGTACGTCCCCTCACCGGGCTAATGTGTGCTGCGTACGGCGCGGAAGGTCGCGCACATCACTGACCGTCGGAGGGACATAGCCGTGGAGGTCAAGATCGGCGTGCAGCACGCGCCCCGCGAGATCGTTCTGGAGAGCGGTCAGACAGCCGAGGAGGTCGAGCGCGTGGTCGCCGAGGCGCTGGCCGGGAAGTCGCAGCTGCTGAGCCTCGTGGACGAGCACGGCCGCAAGCTCCTCGTCCCGGCCGACCGTCTCGCGTACGTCGAGATCGGTGAGCCGGCCCCGCGCAAGGTGGGCTTCGGCGCGCTGTAGCGCATGCGCGGGGCGGGGCGGCTTCGGCCGACCCGCCCCGTTTGCGTTGCCCTCCCACGGACACCCCTTCTGCGTGGCCCCGGGCTTCCCTTGCGGCACACCGGTTCCGCCACGGACGGAGCACAAGTCGCCCACAGGGGTGGATTGGATTCCGCAGGTCAGGGGTAAGACGGGCTACGACCGATTTGGGCAGGCCGGCCATGTGGGAGGGACCCCGACATGCTCCTGGAAGCGCTGAGTTCCGCGATCCTCGGCCTCGCTCTGGCGTGGGCGGCGACCCACCGCCTGCCACACCGTCTCCCGGCCCGCGCCATGGTCCTGTCGACGGGCGTCGCCGGTGCCGTCTTCGGGGCCTTCGTCATGCACAGCGCGCTGGACGCCGGGCACGTGCTGCTCGTCCTGCTCGGCGCGGTGATCGTCTCCGTGGCCTCGCTGTCGCTGCTGCTGCGCCCCGCGGGAAGACTGCGCCGCCGATCGGCGACCGCGTGACGGGTCGCCGATGGTGGCGCTTGTGACGACGTGGACCGGCCGGACGGCGAAGGGTCAGGCGGCCAGCCCCAGGGCGGCCATCCGCTTGGTGTGGGCCTCGGTGATCCGCGAGAACATCTTGCCGACCTCGGCAAGGTCGAAGCCGTCCGCGACACCGCCCACCAGCATGGTCGACAGCGCGTCCCGGTCGGCGACCACCCGCTGGGACTGCGACAGGGCCTCGCCCATCAGCCGCCGTGCCCACAGCGCGAGCCGCCCGCCGACACGCGGATCGGCGTCGATCGCGGCCCGTACCTTCTCCACGGCGAAGCCGCCGTGCCCCGTGTCGTCGAGCACGGCCAGCACCAGGCCGCGGGAGTCGGAGTCCAGCCGGGCGGCGACCTCGCGGTAGAAGTCGCTGGCGATGGAGTCGCCGACGTAGGCCTTGACGAGTCCCTCCAGCCAGTCCGAGGGGGCCGTCTGCTTGTGGAACCCGTCGTACGCGGCGACGAACGGCTCCATCGCCCGCGTCGGCTCCTCCCCGATCTCGGCGAGCCGGTCGCGCAGCCTCTCGAAGTGGTGGAACTCCGCCGACGCCATCTTCGCCAGCTCCGCCTTGTCCGCCAGCGTCGGCGCCAGCTTGGCGTCCTCCGCGAGCCTCTCGAACGCCGCCAGCTCCCCGTAGGCGAGTGCACCGATCAGGTCCACGACCGCGGCGCGGTACTGCGGGTCGGCGGAGGCCGTCGCCCAGTCCCGGGCGGCGACTGAGGTGGGTTCGGCGGCAGCGGTGTCCGAGGCGTTCGCAGGCTTGTCAGAGCTCGTCATGAAGCGCACAATAACCCGCCCGCCGGGAGGCGTAAGGCCCTGGTCAATCACTGTGACGACGACTACGTGACCGAATCGGCCATCGCATATGCACGATTCCGGGGTATGGTGGTAATGCGCCTGCTGGTACGTCGCCGTACCTCGACAGGCCGCACGTATGAGGATGCCCGGTCGGTGGCCCGATCGGCTCCGACCCGACAGCCCTCCCCGGCCGTCCGCCACAGTGCGTACGAGACCCGGAGGGGGACACCCTCAGCGGCATGAGCGCTAGAGCGTCGGCGCGGTCCCGTGCTCTACGGCCCGCCCGTAGGCAGCCGACGTCCCCGGCACGGTCTGACACGACCCCGCGCTCGCCTCGCGCCGCCCACACAGAAGAGGCAGCACCCTGACTACGTTCCGAGAGCTCGGGATCCTCCCCGAGACCGCCGAGGCCCTTGAGGCCGTCGGCATCATGACCCCCTTCCCCATCCAGGAGATGACGCTTCCCGTCGCCCTCTCGGGCAAGGACGTCATCGGCCAGGCCAAGACCGGCACCGGCAAGACGCTGGGCTTCGGCCTCCCGCTCCTCGAGCGCGTCACCGTCCCCGCGGACGTGGAGGCCGGACGCGCCGAGCCCGAGGACCTCACCGAGGCCCCGCAGGCACTCATCGTCGTCCCCACGCGCGAGCTGTGCACGCAGGTCACCAACGACCTGCTGACCGCGGGCAAAGCACGCAATGTGCGCGTCCTCGCCATCTACGGCGGCCGGGCCTACGAGCCCCAGGTCGAGGCCTTGAAGAAGGGCATCGACGTGGTCGTCGGCACCCCGGGCCGGCTGCTCGACCTCGCCGGGCAGAAGAAGCTGAACCTGAAGCACGTCAAGTGCCTGGTCCTCGACGAGGCCGACGAGATGCTCGACCTGGGCTTCCTGCCCGACGTCGAGAAGATCATCAACATGCTTCCGGTGCGGCGTCAGACCATGCTGTTCTCGGCCACCATGCCGGGCGCGGTCATCGGCCTGGCCCGCCGCTACATGTCGCAGCCCACGCACATCAGCGCCACCTCTCCGGACGACGCGGGCGCGACGGTCGCGAACACGAAGCAGTTCATCTACCGCGCGCACAACATGGACAAGCCCGAGATGGTGGCGCGCATACTGCAGGCCGACGGCCGGGGACTGGTCATGGTCTTCTGCCGCACCAAGCGCACGGCGGCCGACCTGGCCGATCAGCTCAAGCAGCGCGGCTTCGCCTCCGGCGCGGTCCACGGCGACCTCGGCCAGGGCGCCCGCGAACAGGCCCTGCGTGCCTTCCGCAACGGCAAGGTGGACGTGCTCGTCTGCACCGACGTCGCCGCCCGCGGCATCGACGTCGAGGGCGTGACACACGTCATCAACTACCAGTCGCCGGAAGAGGAGAAGACGTATCTGCACCGCATCGGCCGGACCGGCCGCGCGGGCGCGAAGGGTACGGCGATCACCCTGGTCGACTGGGACGACATCCCGCGCTGGCAGCTGATCAACAAGGCGCTGGACCTGGGCTTCAGCGACCCGCCGGAGACGTACTCCACCTCTCCGCACTTCTACACCGACCTCGGCATCCCCGAGGGCACGAAGGGCGTCCTGCCGCGCTCGGAGCGTACGCGCGCCGGGCTGGACGCTGAGGAGCTCGAGGACCTGGGCGAGCCTGGCGGCCGCGGACCGCGCGGACGCGGCGGCCGAGGTGGCCGCGGCGACCGGGACGAGTCCCGTTCGGCCGACCGCGAGCGCTCGTCGCGTACGCCGCGTCGCCGCCGCCGTACCCGTGGCGGGGCCACGCTGGACGGGGCGCCGGAGTCCACCGGCACCACCGCACCGGACACCACGGCCACCGGCGGTGCGGCCGAGGCGGACGCCGTGACGGCTCCGCGCACTCCGCGTCGCCGTCGCCGTACCCGCGGCGGGGCGCAGTCCGAGCAGGCTCAGGTCGCGGCGGTCGAGTCCCCCGCGTCCGAGCAGGCGGAGACCGCCGTCGCCACGGCGGAGGGCACGGCCACAGAAGCCCCTGAGACCGCTGAGAAGCCACGCCGGCGCCGTACGCGCCGGTCGGAGACGCCGGCGGTGGAGACCGAGGCCGCGGTGACGCCGTCGGCCACGGAGCCGGCGGTCGTTGCCGAAGCCCCGACCGCCGCGGAAGCGGCGCTGCCCGAGGCCGCCGCCAAGCCGCGCCGCCGCACCCGCAAGGCCACGGCGTCCGCTGCCGAGGCGGCGGTCGACACGGCCGAGGGGACTGCGGAGTCCACGCCGGAGCCGGCGGAGACAAAGCCGCGTCGCACCCGCAAGACGGCCGCGAAGGCCGAGGCGAGCGTCGACACGGCCGAGGCGACCGAGGCCAAACCGCGCCGCGCCCGCAAGGCAGCGGCCACGGTGGAGGACACCACCGCCGAGACGGCCGAGGCGAAGCCCAGGCGTACGCGCAAGGCGACGGCAGCGGCCGAGACCGCGGTCGACACGGCGGAGGCCACCGAGGCCAAGCCGCGTCGCCGCACCCGCAAGAGCGCCGAGAGCGCGGGCACGGCCGCGGCCGCCACGGTCGAGGCTCCCGACGCCGCGGAGGCCAAGCCGCGCCGCACCCGCAAGGCCGCCGCCTCGGCGGAGGCCGCCGTCGACACGGCCGAGGGCACGGAGACCAAGCCGCGTCGCCGCACCCGCAAGGCAGCCGAGGCCGCCCCGGCCGTCGCCGA